>JAITAN010000079.1 GCA_031284105.1 Treponema sp.
GTGGGGGCATAGCTACGAATTTGAAGTAAACAATAATTGGCAGGTTTTGGAAGACTTTTGCCGTCTTGTCGCCGGACATAACGATATTTACTATGCCACGAATGCGCAAAGCATAGTGCCAGCAGGCACGGCCTGTTTCTAATCAGGCACGGCCTGTCTCTAAGTTTCGGTACTGGTATCATAGGCGGCATACGGCTTTTTGCCTAATAGAGGCGGGATAGGTGAGCAGGCCAGCAGGCACGGCCTGTTTCTAAGTTCCCGCGCCGGTATCACAGGCGGTGCACGGCTTTTTGCAGGCACGGCCTGTTTCTAAGTTTCGGTATTGTATCGGGAACGGATGTACGGCTTTCTGCCTACAAGAAGCAGGCGCAGATTCGAAATGAAGCATGGCGGTACTATTTACGGGTCAAACGCAGGCGGCTCATTGAAAAACACCGCTGGAAGCGACAGTTTCGGTCATGCGGTCTATGCCGCAAGTTCACCCGCCAAAAAGCACAATACTACGGCGGGTTCCGGCGCGGCCTTGAACAGCAGTGTAAACGGCTCATCCGATGGCTGGGAATCGAAGCGTTGCTTACAGCCATCATCCGTAGAGGCGTGAACGCCCTCTTTGCCGGCGGGTTCATAGGAAAAATAGCGGCGTAGCGGTCCGCGCGCGGTTCGCGTCTGAAGTCGAGCTGCAGGTTCCCCGTATTACGCCGCTTCTCTGATACAAGTCCCCCACGCGATGCGTTTTGAGATTACTTCGTTTCCCACCCGTTTTTCATAACCATGATTTGAGATATTCCCTCCATCTGGACAGTCGTTCAATTTTATTTTACCATACAGATATGGACAGGGCGATCCTGACAACAAAACGTAAAAAGCGCATACGGTTTCCCATAAGCGTAAAACTCATGCTCATCTCTGCCGTGTTGCTGCTCCTATCCTTGCCCGCGATTATAGCGTTGGCATCAAGCTTGACAAACACGCGCGGCGAAGCGCGAGAACGTACGAGAACAGTGAATGTTTGGACCGCTCTAGCCATAGAGCATGAACTTGAAAGCATCCGTTCCGGCGCCCTGTCGCTATTGCGGAAGATTGACGAGGAGACCAAAGCGGAACCCGCGGAAACCGGTACGGATACTGTTGACATGCGTTTCTTTACGCTGAATCCCGCTATAAAAGCGGTTTTTATACCGGATGTCTTTATATCGCCGGAAATCGAACAAACGCAGCGGCAGCCGGTTCAAGCGGCGTTTGAAGATTCCGGAACCGCTGATGCGCCGGATATCCGGCGTGCCGCAGAGCCGCACGCGGCCGGGCCGCGCTTGTTTGTCAACAATAGGGCGGTCGAACGGGAGCAGGTATTGATATGGTCCGAAAATCAAAAAGAAACATTCAGCCGAACGCTAGCCGGCGAAACCTTTATTCGTAATGCCGCTTCTTTTTTCGATATTCCCCTTCTTGTCATGATCTTCCCTTATAAAACCGGCGGTGGAATCACCCCGGCAGCCGCCTTTTTTTCACCTGAAACCATCAGCAAAAGTTTTGCAACAAGCGGTTCGTTCACGGGCCGCTCGTTTATGATAAACGAAGCCGGCGGCATACTGGTTCAGCCGGATGAAAGCTTCACGGACATGGAGAAACATCTTCCCCTTATACGGCAGGCACTGGAAAGCGGGAGCCGGAGTTTCACATCTATATATACCGATGGTGAGGGAATTGAATACTTTGCGGCAATTGAAAACATACATCAAAGCGGCGAGGGGCATGGCAATAACCCGTCCGTGATTACCATCTCCGCCGCGCCACGGCTAGCCGTACCGGACATTGAGAAAAGCGCGGCTGTGCTTATGTGCCTTATCGGCGCCGGGGTACTGGTTCTGGGGCCGCTCCTTATGTGGCTGTATTCAAAAACCATCAGTAAGCCGCTTTTGGCGCTGATTCATGCGGCCGAGTCTGTTGAAAAGGGCGATTACGCCGTGAAGCTTACCAACCAAAACAAGGACGAGATCGGGGAATTGACCCAGCGTTTTATCAGTATGATTCACGCGCTTGAATATGTTGAAAAGTTTGCTGATAAGACAGTGCTACGGCTCGCGCGGCAGGGGAAATTGGCTCATGCCAAGAAGATCGCCGCGGCTACGATCTGCATTGTCAAGTTTCGGGCTTTTGAGAAGCTGACTCGCGATTTAAGCGCACGGGATACGGCGGCTTTAGCCAATGCGTTTTTCTCTTGCGTAACACGGTGCATAGCTTGTACACACGGCATTACCGACAAATTTCTGACCCATGGCGGAATCGCGGTACTGGCGTTCTGGGGCGCGCTTGAATCCGCCTCCCCCGATCAAGACGCGATGAACTGCATCCACGCCGCATTGATGATGAGGGCAAGTTTACAGAAACTGAATCAGGATCGTTTGTTTCGCGAGCAAGCCGCTCAAAGCGAACCGCTACGGCCGGAAGAAACAATGCGGGCGGATCCCGTCCCATTTATAAAGATGAACTGCGCGATCGATACAGGCGAATTGCTTACAGGAACTATCAATCTGGACAAACACAAAGAATGGCTAGGAACGGGCGAAATGGTACGCCTTACAGGATGTATCGCTGATGCGAATGAAGATTTTGACACGGATATTTTGATCATGGAAAATACACGGGAGCTTATTGGAGATCGTCTTATAATGGAAGAAACGCCGGTTATTAAGGTACAAGGGAGAGAAACGCCGCTTCGTACGTTTGCGCTGGTAAATGTACAGAGTAATGAAGAAGCTGATACTATTTTGCAAGAGATGGAAGTACTGCCGGATATGGGAATTGCGCGGCTTTGGCTCGGCGTTGCGGGACCGCAGACTATGGCGGGAGTGAGGGAGCGGTGGAAGATCAGCGTATAGTGCAGGATACCCTTGATTACGGAGAGTTTACCGATAACACCGGCACAATTAGTATAACCGATACAATAAGCAAAGACAGTACACCTTCAGAAAAAGAACATTCGGCTGATATTTCTTTTGATTACGGAGAATTTGCATCTTTCCCTGAACAGGAAAACGCCGCCAAAGTCCCGTTTGTTTACAGTGATGATGTAGACTACGCAGACTACGGCGAATTTGTGTATACCGAAAAAACGCCTCCGGCGACAAAGCCCGAAACTGCAACCGAATCGAAAGAGACCGCCGCGGAAGCCCCCGAACTGGGCGGCACTACAGAAACAACCGCTCAACCAGACGCTGTATCCGTGGACACTACATCTGCGGATGCCGCATCCACGGACGCTACGCCTACCGCAAACCTAGCGGACAGCAAGCCGTCGGTTCCTGAAGCGAAGCCCGAAACTGCAACCGAATCGAAAGAGACCGCCGCGGAAGCCCCCGAACTGGGCGGCGCTACAGAAACAACCGCTCAACTGGACGCCGCGCTTGCCGCAAACCTAGCTGACAGCAAGCCGCCGGTTCCAGAAGCGAAGCCCGAACCCAAAACCGAACCGCACGATCCCCTTCCGTAGCCCTCGAACTGATCGGCGCTACAGAAACGCACGCTCAACCGGACGCTGTATCCGTAGACACTCCATCTGCGGATGCCGCGCCCACCACAAACCTACCGGGCAGCAAGCCGCCGGTTCCTGAAGCGAAGCCTGAACCCCTAACCGATCCGCAAGAGACCGCCGCGGAAGCCCACGAACTGGGCATTGCTGCAGAAACAACCGCTCAACCGGACGCGGCACCCGTTTTCGCCATGCCTGCGGACGCCGCATCCTCCGAAAGGGCTACACATTCCACGCGGATTAAGATGTTTTTCCCCATAAGTGCAAAGCTGATAGCCTCCCTAACAAGCGTTTTGCTCATTTCTTTAGGACTGCTCCTCGTATCGGCATGGTTTTTCATGGGCGCGGATGTGCTACGTACAGCGGAAGAACACAACGCGGCTATCAATTACCGAGCAGCGCTGATCGCGGAAACTACCCTCTCCTCAATCAAGAATAATGTATCGATGCTGTCTTACGGGCTTAACCAGCCTGAACCCGAAACCGTTGATTTTTTCTTTGAGGAAAATCCCAGCATAGCCGCAGTCTTATTCGGTGAACATGAAGAACAATCTTTCATAAATGAACAATTCTTCCGGGACCACGGGATAGCTACGTCTCTCATAAACACTTATCTGCAACAAACGGACTTGGGAAAAAAAGAATACATGGAACCCGTAATACGCAACGCGGCGCCCTTTTTCGAGGGCTTACCGATACTGGCGATGCGCTTCTCCTCAGATCACGGTTGGGCGGCGGTCTTCTTTTCATCACAGCGCCTTACCGAGAATTTCGGCAGTGGTGAAAATTCTTCCATTCTGCTCAACATTCGCGGCGATGTACTGGCACACGTAGATCAGGATGTAATCCGGCAGGAAGTAAATTTGCTTAATTTGCTTAACATTTCCCCTAAACCGGCATTACAGGAATTTGCGGACAGTGGAAAACTCGCGCTTCAAACCCGTCATACCGATGCCAATGGGAACACATATCTTGCGGCGATCAGACGAATCACCGGAACCGGCATTGCGGATCAAATGGCGAATGTAGGCAGCGATACGCTTGTACTGACCATCATTCCCGAAGCATCGGTCTTTGAGAATATCAACGCCGTTATGCGCCTTAATCTGTTCCTGTCCCTCGCCGTGTGTTTCGTTACGGTCATCTTCATGCGCTTTTTCTCCAAAACCATCTCCGGACCGCTCCAACTCTTAACAAACGCGGTACAAGACGTAGCGAACGGAGATTATCACATGAATATCCACAACTCCCGCCGTGATGAAACCGGCGTTCTCACGAAAAGTATTGATAGTATGGTACGGATGCTTGCAAACGTTGAAGCTTTTACCAATCAGAAGATTGCGCAGCGGTTTAGGACGGGAAGCCTTAATGCGGAAGGGACGCAAAAAGAGGCGACCGTTTTCTTTTCAAACCTACGCTCTTTTACGGAATATACGGATAATCCTGAAGAAACGGTTGCCCTCCTCAACGACTATCTGGAACGTATGGCCGCATGTATAACACTCACGGGCGGTACTGTGGATACATGTATCGGCAGTACGATAATGGCGCATTGGGGCGTAGTGGACTCGGCAGGCAACCCTGAACAGGATGCCGTTAACGCGGTATGTACCGCGCTTATGATGAGGGCAGCCCTGCGCAGCCTCAATGATGCAAGGGGCAAGCCGGTTGTCCAGATAAGTTGTGGACTAAACAGCGGCAGTATAACGGCCGCGCAAATCGGATACTCTGATCGACTCGAATACACGATTATGGGTACTCCGGTAACGCTCGCTGATCGCGTGAGAGCGTTCAGCGAACCTTTTGGTACGGAAATCGTCATTACAAAAAGCACACAGGACTTGATTAAAGATACTTTTATCATAGAAGAGCTTTCGCCGATTATAGAAAAAGATAAAAAGATCAGGCTGTTCACGGTAATAAATGTACGAAAATTCGGAGTCCTTGATCGGATATTTACGGCGTTGGAACAAGCGCCGAAAACAAACCTAAACACAAGCCGGCTGTGTTTGGGACCGGGCGGACCCCAGAACATAACGGAACTCCGCAAAATGCTGGGGCTTTCCGCCTCAAGGTACGCAACAAGTTTGCGGCGGGATATTGACCCTACTGGGCGCTATCGCGCTCCAGGTGAGCGTGTGGATTGAAACAAATACGGCAAAAGTAAGTGAAGAAGAAAAGAAATACGCCATACAAACCGGCGGCTAAAACCATGATTGCCGACGTCATCATTACGTTCCTTTGCATGACGGGAGTAGCGCTTATGGGGACCCTTTTCTACCGTGAGCTATTCGGAACGCTGAACGAGGAATCGGCGCGCCCTATCGGCAGCGTTACCCGCACATACAACGCCGTGCTGCGCCGGGCTTCAGACGGCGCGGTATGGACGCGGCTTACCCCCGAATCGCCGGTGAACAACGGCGATCTCATCAAAACCGGCGTTCTGTCTGATGCGGTCATAACCTTTGCAAACGGAAGTTCAGTCGGTCTATCGGAAAACTGCACGGCGCGGATCGTAATGGACGAAAACAGCCGTATACGGATCGAATTATCAGGCGGTTCCATGAGTGCGTCGACCCAAAGGATAAGCTTGGTTATTGCCTATGAACGGCAGACCATAACCATTTCAATCAGAAGCACCGCACAGGTAGTATGCGGTGGAAATGGGGCGTTGATCCTTCGCGTTGCGGAAGGAAGGGCAACCCTTAACGCTGACGGCAACACCCGACTTGTTACCGCAGGAACAATGGCGAGTACCGTTAGCGGAACGGCTAATACTGCCGCCAGTACGGAAGAAAGCGTTTCTGTGGTGGCCCAATATCCCCTACCGAACATGAAATAGCATCCGCCGCAGTTCCTGTGCCGGTCGTCTTCTCATGGACAGCGGCAAACTTTGGCACAAAAGACCATATACGCCTAGACATAGCCGGGGATCGCCGCTTCCTCCGGATTATCCATACGATAGACGCTGCTTTTTCCGGCATATTGGTGGACCTTGACGAAGGAACGTACTGGTGGCGGGTATATCCGGTAAGAGACGATTCCAGAGCAGGGCAAACGAGCATGGCGGACGCCTCAACCGGCATGTTGTACATCCGCCGTACACCGCAATGACAAGCGCCTCATGTACACGCCTGCCGTACGCATGCAATCACATAGTCAACCGCTTCTTCCGTCATACCGGGCCACAAAGGAAGTGAAACCTCCTGCTTAAACGCCTTGAGCGATTCGGGCAAATCGTTATCTTCAAAGCCGTATCTGTTCTTGTAATAGGGCATGGTGTGGAGCGGAATAAAATGCACGGATACGCCTACGCCCAAGGCCTGCACCCTTTGAATGAACATGTCGCGCTTAATTGAAGGATGGAGCCGCAGCGGGTACAGGTGCCTGGCATCGCCGGAACCGGTTACCGGAACAATGAAGCGTTCATCGCCGGAAAACGCCGCATCGTATCGGGCGGCTATACGGAGCCGCATGGCGAGAATGTCCATACACCGGGAAAGCTGTACCCTTCCCAGAGCGGAGAGAATATCCGGCATGTTGTACTTATACCCCGGAGCTACCACCCCGTAGCGCCATGGGGCTTTCGAGTCCGTGTACCGGTTCCATATAGTTCTGTCTATGCCATGTGAGCGCATGATGGAGATACGGGCGGCCAATTCCTGATTCCGGGTTGCTATCATGCCGCCTTCGCCCGTGGCAAGGGGTTTTGTCGCGTAAAACGAAAAGACGCCCGCATGGCCAATGGTCCCCGCAAAACCGGCGTACCCGCTGTTTTCCGCCTTTGATGGGAAACTATGGGCCGCATCTTCGATCACTTTGAGATCGTAGCGCGCCGCAATAGCCATGATTGCATCCATATCACAGGGAAGTCCGCCGTAATGAACCGGCAGCACCGCCTTAGACGCGCCTTTAGGGCCGAAACCGCCCCGCGAAGGATACGCACATTTACCGGCCGCAAGCCGCCGCAGTACCGCTTCCAGGGCATTGGGATCCATGTGAAAGGTTCCCGGGGCAATATCCACAAAGACCGGCTCCGCGCCCAGATAGCGTACCACTTCCGCAGTCGAAGTAAAGGTATAAGATGGCGCGAGGGCCAGATCGCCCTCGCCTATGCCGCAGGCTTCCAGCGCCAGATGTAGCCCGCTTGTAGCGGAATTAATCGCAAGACACCGTAGCGCGGAGCCGCCGGAGCCGTCCGCGCCCACGTCATTGGATTCAAATTGAGCGGAATCTAAAAACGCGGCCGTATTCTTGAGCGTCCCCTGTGTTAAAAATGAAGCGAATTCTCTCTCAAACGCGAGCGTTTCCTGTCCTGTGGTAAGCCAGCCTGATCGAAGCGCCCTGATACAGGCCGCTTCTTCTTCCTTTCCAATAAAAGGGCGGGCAAATGGTATATTCATCCGAAGCATGTATGTAAGCCTATGCAAGATCGCTTTGATTGTCAAGAACGCGCGCTCATGTGAGGTCTGCACTACC
>JAITAN010000164.1 GCA_031284105.1 Treponema sp.
GAAAGAAAGGAACCACGCTTGCGACAAGCCCCATACACATGGACGCTATGGCCGCGTAGGTTGTTTTGCGGTAAACACCGGCGTATTCAAGCACTTTTTTGAACAATTTCGTATCCTCCGCTCTTCGCCTTAAAAAGTGGCGCTTCTTTCGCAAAAGATTCGATTTCCTGATCGTACGGGTGCTCTTTGAGACGGGCATACGTACCTTTTTCCAGCAGTTTTACCGCAAGCCGGTGTGCCGGTTCCTGCAAGCCTTCAAGCTTACTTTCAATTTCCGCTCCATAGGTTACGGTATGCGGCGGTTTACGGAAACCGCCGTCGTACAATGCATCAATGCAGTCAAGGAGCGCGTCCATGCTTATACCTTTCGTGCTGACGGTCTTAACCATAGGGACGCCAAGAGAAGCCGATAACGTTTTTTCATTGATCTTTATACCTTTCGCTTCAGCCTCATCGGTCATATTAAGCGCGCCGATAACGGGTACGCCCAGTTCCTGAAACTGTAGACAAAGGTACAAATTATGTTCAAGACTCGTTGAATCAAGAACATCTACGATGGTGTCCGGTTTCTCGTCAAGGATAAAATCCCGCGCCGTAACCTCATCAATAGCATACACGGTTAGGCCGTAAATACCCGGAAGGTCTATTAAGCGGTACTGCCGTCCGCTGCGGCTCATAACGCCTTCCCGTTTTTCAACCGTAACCCCCGGATAATTTCCAACTTTATGATGCGCTCCGGTCAACGCATTAAAAAGTGTTGTCTTTCCTGAATTCGAATTACCGGCAATGGCGATCCGCAATCGTTGCGTACTCATGCGCGCCTCTTTGAAGACGCGCCGGTTCTGCGCCTGCCAAATACCCGTGCCGCATCACAAACAGCCGACCAATCTCCAACCGGTTTAACCTCGATGCCCGCGGCTTCAACACGCCGAATCAGGATATCATAGTCCCGTATGCGTACCTGCAGCGGACCATGAAAAAAAACCACGCGCACAACTGCGCCCTCAGCGCCTGCGGTAAATCCCATATCCGCAAGCCGCTTACCCACCTCCTTGCCAAGTGTTACCTTGGACACAGTGAATGATGCTTCTTTTGAAGCCTCCGATAAAAACATAGATACTCCTCTCCCCCCTTTCGGGAGGTGTTGCAAAACTCTGAAGGAGTTTTAATTACAATGTCAGAATACTAGCAAACATTACTATTTTTGTCAATGATTTTATGGAAGATAAAAACGTTTTTTAGAAAATTTTAGAAAAACATTCTCCGATACGGACGCCGGAGGAGGCGCTCCAAAGGCGGCGAGAGGAATATCTTCTTTTTACCGGCTCATTATTCAATGTAAAATCCGTACACTTCACAAGAATCCGCAGAAAGTGCGGCACAAGTATAAAAAATTTGTTATAATAACAATGCCTAAGACTCCTGTTATAAAACAGTGTCTAATGGAAACGGATTAAGGAACATGAATACTCTTTTTTTAATTGACGATCACCCGATGTTGCGGAGAGGACTTGCTTCATATCTTTCCGAAACAGGGAAATATCGCGTTGTAGGAGAAGCATCAACTCTTGAAGAAGCGTTTCGCGCGCTTGAACGTATTAAAAGCGCGCCGAAACTCATCATTTTGGACATCGAGTTGGGGAAAGAAAGCGGCTTTAAACTCTTTGACTATCTTAACCGGAAGAAAGCGCAGCCTAAAGTGCTGGTATTTTCTATATTTAACGATCCCTTCCGCATACAGAGCGCCATCCACCTTGGAGCGCAAGGCTATGTTTCAAAGGCGGCATTGGAAGACGAACTGGTACGGGCCATTGATACTGTTTTGAACGGTGAAATCTACCTTGATCCAAGTCTCGAAAAGCTGATAGATAAAAAAAACGATGTCTATACTCTTTTTACCCGCCGCGAACGGGACATTCTCACCTTGATTAAACGGCATTACGGGAACCAACAGATAGCCAAAGAGCTTAGTTTAAGCCTTCGTACGGTGGAAAACTATCTGACCCGTATCTATGACAAGACCGGCGTAAAATACCGCAACGACTTACTTGCTCTCTAGCCAAAGGCCTGTTGTTATCTCGGGTTTCACCGGATAACCCGCAGGACGCCGTATGCGATCTCAACGTTACAGCCCGCTCTCTTTTTTGCAGAGCGGCGGGACGCCGTATCCTAAAAACACGGACTTCGATTTACCGACAAAAAGCGATCCGCAAACGGAGGACGCTTCAACAGTCCGGATACCGGTACGTTAAGCGGAAAGCTCCGTATGCCCCGTAAAGGATAAGAAGATACGGTTACTGCCATACCATACCGGCGCCTCTATTTTACAGTATTGTCATCAATAGAGTATTGAATATTTCCCCTTGAAACCTTTGCGTATGCGGGGGAATAAATTCCCCGCACTCCCGGTGTTCCGCCTCAAAGGGCGGGGTATTAAACCAAAGGCAATTTAATAAAAGCTGAAAAAAGCCGTTTTTTTGTGCGTAAACACTGATTACAACGGTTTTTTGGTGAAGTATACTTTTTTAAAATGTTAAATTTAAGAATATATTCAAAAACACATAATGTATGGAGAAGAAAACGTTTATATTTCTTCTCCATACCATTTTTCAAAACGGCCGTGCAGGCGGATATTTAATGGACAAGTTATTATGAATATGATACCGCGCAAGAAAAGATGTGCCATTACAACAGTGCTTTTTATGGTTTGCGCCATTACTTCCGCCGTTTCCGATGAAAATATATCCATCTCTATATATGATATTTCTAAACAATGGTTTTCAATAGAACAGTACCTTTTACGCGCCGATTTTAATGTGTCCGATAAAGAAGATATCTTCGTGATGCTTGATACATTGAGCCAATCCGTAACGAACCTGTTAGACGGCTCTTCCCTGTATCAGAAGTACCGGCATGTACCTTTTGAGCGCATACCGCCCGAATACCAGTCGCTTATTCAAGCTACATTTTCCTCATTGCCCGGACAGATTGAGGTTTTTGCGGGAGTTCTCAAGGAAAAAAAAGAAAAAGCGCACGAATGTTTTTTCATCATACGGGAGGAGCTTTTCTATTGGCAAAGCATTGATTCCCGCATTGCGGTTTCGATACACAAATCCTATTTTTATCTATATGTCATTCTTATTGTCATCATTATTGTGATGATGCTTGGCATGTATATCTTCCACCGTGAACTGAAACATTCACAAAGCAGGGAGCGGCAAAGTTCGGCGTTTTCGCATGTGGTGGTACTGGCCCAGGAAGAGGAGCGCTCGCGTATTGCCCGTGAATTACACGATTCTATTGCGCAGGATGTGCATTATCTTGCGGCAAAGGTTGAGAAAATCAAAAACATAACCGATAAAAAGAATCGAACCTCTTTGGCTAATGAAACGCTTCTCGGCCATCAGAAGCTAATCAAAAAGATCCGTGCGATCTGCAACGGCCTCATTCCCCCGGACTTTGTTCATCAGGGACTGCCTGATGCGCTTCGCAGTCTATGCAGTAACTTCTGCAAACAGACCGGCATTGATTGCCGCATCACCATTCAAGAAGGGTTATGCCTTGAACCCATGACCGCGGATATGCAGCTCCAGTGTTACCGTATCGTTCAAGAGGCGCTTACCAATATTGAGAAGCATGCAAAGGCGACCGAAGCCATAGTCGTCTTGCGGAATACGGCTTTAGGAGAGTATCAGAATGAAATGGCCTTGCTTATCTGCGTCTCCGATGACGGCAAAGGTTTTACGACGGTTCCGACCGAGAAATCATTTCGCACAACCGGTTTCAATCTGGGTATACGAGGTATGTATGAGCGGGTTCATATACTGGGCGGAACGCTCCGTTTTATAAGCGCTCCAGGCGAAGGTACGATGGTTAGAATCGAAGCGCCCTTGAAAAGCTATAGCGGCGCCGGTACCGACGCGGTATCGGCTCTGTAGTATGGTATTATTATTTGCAAGTACGGCGCCCTATTAACAAAAAGCCGCGCCAATCCCGGCGGGGCGCGCTATCCGCAGGGCGGAGGCTCCGGCATTAGTCCTGAATTACCCGCTTGTAGCCGCCGGGGTCGGGGAATCGCTTGTCTATCACTCTATATAATTCCATCCTTATTTAAGGTCATATCTCCACCGCTGAAAGCTTTGTTTATAGTACGTAATCGTAAAACGATCCTCGCCGGTTGCATCTTTGATGAGGAAAAGATCGGGGCTAAATTTGAGTTGACCATTTTTATTAGTACCGTTACCCATAAAATCATACAATCTGCCGGCTGCAATCGCAGCAGGAATGTTCAAGGTCAATTCGCCTTTGGCTGAAATCGCGCTTATGTCGCCGAGTGATACGCCATCAGAACCACCTCCTATGAAACCTCGGACAAGCCTGCTCCTCACCGGTACCTGAATACACGCCGCCCGATAATGGTGTAAAGCGTTACTCCTTTAACATCGGGCGGGGATCCAACGCCGCCGGCCCTAGTATCGTCTCCTTTGTCCTCCTCGCAGCCCGCGAGAGAAAACCCGCTTCCCTGCGCTTCCGCCGCTATTATCACCTGATTCGCGTTGTCCGCTATCCCCGGATATATCCCTGCGCCCCCTTCATCGGCGCGCTCTCATTGTCCGTTATGGTTGATTTCACCGCTTCCCTGCTCACCCCGATCCGCGGCCCGGCCCTCTCAAGAAATCTTTACGGAACCGCCGGCTTCTTTTCCGGCCGCTCCCCATGCCGCTTCCGGTATTCCTCGTCATACACCTACGACGCCGCGGCCGGCAAAGAGCGATACCGTCGCGGGCTTATGTTTCATACATCCCTCCAATTTGGGCTGATTTACGGTATTCATGTTTCTACTATAATCTCCTGTTTCCCTGTCTTTCAATGATTTGACGTTTCCCGTATCCCCTTACTATACGGCAAACCTCTTTTAGCCCTTCAACACGTCCCCGCCGGCGTTCAGATGCTCCGTTAAGATGTTTCGAGCTTCATCAAAGACGTTTTTAAGTTCC
>JAITAN010000165.1 GCA_031284105.1 Treponema sp.
TTATTCATTCTTTTATGTGTTGTATCCATCACTTTACCCCCGATAATTCGATGCCTTTTTCCAGATGTTCCTGTCCTGAAAACAGAAACCACAGGGGCGGCGCCATGTACACGCATGAAGCCGCGAAAATAAGTCCTATGGTAGTATCCGCAAGACGGGAAAGGTAAATGGAAAGCGGCTCTTTGGTATAATCGTCAATAAACACAACGGCTTGTTCCACGATGTTCCAGTATTCGATGAAGGTGAGCATACACAATGCGGCAATCGAAGATTTCATCTGTGGTATGATGATCCGCATCAGGATGGTCATATCACGCGCTCCGTCTATGCGCGCTGCCTCAATATACGCGTACGGAAGGGCTTTCATGTTCTGCCGTATCAGAAACACCCCGAAGGGAGAAAATATGCCGGGAAGAATGATGGCGAGATAGCTTTGCTTTATGCGCATCATATCCGCAATGATGTAATTGGGTACGATAACCGCCTGCAAGGGCATGAGCATGACCGCAATGTACGCCAGAAACGCTTTTTCCTTGTGTTTCCACATACTCACGGTGAACCCGTACGCGGTCAGGAGCGCGATGATGAGGTTTCCAACCGTAACGGGCAGGGTGATTTTAAGAGAATTGAGGAGAAGCATGAGAAACGAGGGCTGGTGTACCAGCACCGCCGCATATTGGGAAAACGTTATGGGGTTCGGTATAAACGCCGTCCTCTTGAATGTCTCGCGTATATTGTCATGGAGATCAAAATCGGTCGGCTTCGCCGAATAGCGGACCGCGATCTCCTGCCCGGTCATAAACGAATTGGTAATGGTGGTAATAAGGGGCAGCATAACGATCACGCCCATAAGAAAGAGAACGCATCCCTTCTTTTCTTTCTTGATTCTTTTCATCTTTTTCATATTTTCATATATCCGCCTTCTTTACCGTTTTTAGCCTTTTCCAAAAGTATGTTCACCTCTCACAAAATGGTACCTGTCACAAAGCTTTTTTTCACAAAGCTTTTTTGACCCGTCTTCGGGATTTTTTTACCTAATGCGGGTTCACGCTAAAGAGAGCGGCAGGCTATCATGTTAAAATCGGTACCCTTTGTCTACCTATAATCGACACCCTATTACTATATCTAATCGTCTCTCTTTGTCTTTTGACCTAGCCTATGAGGTCTGACCTACCCACGAGGTCTGACTTACCACCTACACGGTCTGGTCCATGAGGTCTGACCTGTCCATGAGGTCTGACCTACCCATGGGGTCTGACCTACTCACGAGATCTGACTTACCCATGGGGTCTTGACCGCCCACGAGGTCTGACCTACCGCCTATGAGGTCTTGACTGTCCATGAGGTCTGACTTACCGCTTACGAGGTCTGACCTAGCCCATGGGGTCTGACCTACCCATGGGGTCTTGACTGCCCACGAGGTCTCTACCCATGGGGTCTAACCTAGCCATGGGGTCTAACCTATCCACGGACCTACTCACGAGGTTTGATCTACCGCCCACGAGGTCTGACTTACCGCTTACGAGGTCTTGACTACCCATGAGGTCTGACTTACCGGTCCATGAGGTCTGACCTGTCCACGAGGTCTGACCTATCCATGAGGTCTGACCTATCCATGGGGTCTGACTTACCCACGAGGTCTGACCTACCTATGGGGTCTTGACCTCCCACGAGGTCTGACCTACTCACGAGGTCTTGACCGTCCACAAGGTCTGACCTACATCTCCGAAACGTTCAGCGCTTTTCCCTCTCTACATGCAGGAGAAGCTGGGTAACCGCGGCGATAATGATCACGAGTACCGTTGTCGCGGCCGTAAGACGTGAGTAATTGAGAGATAAAAACATGTTGTTCATAAAATGCTGTAGGGTATAGATGCTCTCATGCGGGTAGCTGCCGGTAATAAGGTATATCTCCCGAAAAATCTTGAACGAGTTGGCAATCGACATGATGACCGCTGCGACCGACACGGGCATAAGACAGGGAAGCGTAATATACAAAAATCGCTGTACAAGGGACGCGCCGTCAATATCCGCGGCCTCGTAATGCTCTTGGGGGATGTTCCCCAATCCCGCAAGGTAGAGAACCATCGTATAACCTATGTTTTTCCATATAAAAATCATAATCATAACGGCAAGCGCGAGGTTCGAATCAAGCCAGTTGATCGTGTTCAGTCCCGCCGTATGCAATAGACCGTTTAACACGCCGTTGAACGAGAAGAAGGATTTCCAGAAGAACGCCATAGAGCCTGATGGAATCACGAACGGTATAAGAAAAATAAGCGTGTAGAGACTGCGGCGCTTCGGTATCCCGCGGATCAAAAGAGCGACGATCAAGGAGCCGCCTATGTTTACCGGTACCGATATGCCGATAAACCTGACCGTATTGATAAGCCCCCTCAAAAACGCCTTGTTGTGAAACAGGCTTACAAAGTTTGCCGTTCCTACGAAATGCCCCGCAGGTCTGTCCATGAAAGCGTATACGAGCGATATGCAGAACGGGCCTATGAAGAAAAGCGTAAAGCCCGCAAGTCCGGGAAGCAGACACAGTATGCCCGTCCCGTTCTTCCTACTCATTGAGGTACAGCTCCGCTTTGTTCTGTAAGACGCGGGCGACTTCTTCCGCACTGCGGCTGCCGTCGGCAAAATACCTGATTTCAGCGGCCAGCATGTCGTTTATGACGGTATCCTGAAACGTATACGCACTGATCCGGTCCGAAAGCCATTCTACCGCTTCGATATATGCGGCAAGCGCGGCCCGCTGTTTCTCATCAAGCTCCGCCGCCCTGCCCATGAGCATATCGGAAAAGGCGAGTTCCGCCTTCTTCACGCGCGCCGCGTTGTTAAGAGGCAGCGGTTCGGGATTGGGAGATGACGTTACCATCTGCATATCTTCCGTTAAAAGGAATTTGATGAACTCCCATGCCGTGTGCTTGTTTTTTGAATTGGCGTTGATACAAAAAGCGTTCCCAAACGTGTACGGTACGGTCCCATCCTCCCGCGCCGCAATGCCCGCAATTTCATCATCGTCCGCAATGCCTTTTGCGCCGCCTGCCGTTCCCATCATCCTCGTTCTGCCGAAAGCGCGTCCGAATTGGGATAGAAGCGAGAAGTTACCGTACGGTTTGAAGAAATACCGGCCGGTCGCCTGCTGCCCCGCCTGCCGTATGCGCTCCGCTGTATCCTGCCGCGAAACCGCGTGCGGAATATAGCTTTTGTCTCCATACTCCCGTATCGTTGTAAGCATGGCAGCAAACTCCCCGCCGGTAAAGTTAGCCCGCTTCTTTTCAAGATCGATAAATGACGTGTAACGTTCGTTCCACATAGTCTTTATCATACCGTCCGGTGAGAAATCGTAGAGGTTGAAAATCTTTGCGCTTCCGTCAAAAAGAGGAGCGGCATTTTCAATAAGGTCGCTGCTTGTAAAAGCGCTGTCCGTCCCAAAGCCGGCCGTGATCGCCCCCTGCAAAAGAGTGCCGTCATAGGCGAAGTACTGAAACGAATAATCAATAGGCATAACGTACAGTCCGCCGTTGTACCGGCTTGCATCGATGATATTCCCGCGCACGTCCGCCATGTTAAAGGCGTTGTCTCCGGTAATAAAGGCGTCGAGGTTTTCAAGCCATCCGCTTTCCACGTACGTATGCAAGGGCAGAATGTCTGCGGCAAATATATCCGCGCCCCCGCCGCTCATAAGACTCGTGTTTATACGATTGATGTAGTCGTTGCGGGACTGGGTATCGTCCTGCCGCTGTACAAGGATCATCTTGCCGTCCCCGTTTTCGGATGTCTTAACTTCGGGCATTGCCGAGAACGTCTCAATGGTTACCGTCGTCCCCGGATACTTCTCTGTAAAGGCTTTCGCGGCCATGTCAAGAAAATTCTTGTACGCCATACTGTCATAACAGGACACGGTTATGCTTCGCATAGCGCCTTCTGACCCGTCCGGCTGCGCGGCCGCACGCTCCCTGCCTTTGCATCCGCCGCTCATAATCACCGCGCCGATAATGCCTAGTGCTAAAAACGCATTACGCTTCATACTGATACCTCCATGTAATACACGCCATGTATTACATGGAGGATACTCCGTCAATCTGTAGTCATTCTGTAATGAGTCTGTATTTTGTCTGAAGTTTTTTCTAAATCCAGATAAAAAAGCACTCCTTCTGCGGTATTTTGGAGTGAAAAGGGGATGTTCATGCGGTCAAGCGCTTTCTTGACAATAGTCAGCCCTAGTCCGCTTCTGCCCGTCCTCCTATTTCCCGTCTGATCGCCGCGGTAGAACGGGTCAAAGAGTCGCATGTCCGCATCTATGCGCGCATGGGCGTTAAGAACGGAGAGTCTGAATGTGTTCCTTTTCGCATCTGTTTTCACGCTTTCACGCAATGCGCCGAAGATGCGGATAAACCCGTTTTCCGGTGTATTCTGAACCGCGTTGCTTAACACATTGGAAAGCGCACGGCGGAGCAGGTGTTTATCCGCGTAAACGGTAACGTCAGGTACGTCTGACGTGAGCGTTTGTCCGTTCCACTCGGCAAGCGCCTGATATTCGGCAAGAAGAGAAGCCGTCAGTTCCTTGCAGTTGACGGCTTCAAAAACAGGCGCAACAGCGTCATCGGAGAGTTTAACGATTTCCAATATTTCCGATACGAGCTTATTCTGGGCGTGGAGGGTTTTCAAACATTCACGCAGGTAGGTGGGATGATCCTTATAATCTCCCACATTGGCTATCATGCCTTCGATGAGGGCGCTTGCCGCGGCGATAGGAGTTTTAAGCTCGTGGGAGGCTGCCGAAAAGAAATTGCGCTGGTTCTCCTCCATCTGCCGCTCCCGCGCAACCTCATCTTCCAGCGGTTTCGTTACTTTTTTGGCAAACAGAACCGCGCCGGCTATACCGAGGGCAAGCATAAGGGCCAGCATGGTTACCGACTTGTATATCAGCTCGTGGTAATTGCTTTGCGGTGAAACCGGCGCGGCTACACGCAGGATATAGGGGGCGGCTGCGCCGCCCGGCGCGATATGGATGGTAGCGCGTATCTGCTGGCGCAGACCCTGCCGTATCGGCGGCAGAACTCGCGGCTCTAGAGCCGGCGGCAGCTCTGCCATGGGGGGACGATTCGTCTGAGAGGCGTCCGGTGAGCCGCTAGATGCGGCTCCGCCGCCGTCCGTTGCGATTTCATCGGCAAAAGAAGAACTTTCAACGTTTTTATACGTTTCCGCAGCGGAAAACAGTATCTTCCCATCAGAACTTTCTATCACAAAGAAAAAAGACTGATTTCTTCGGAAGAATTCTTTGGCTACCGCGGCTATTTCTTCAGGTTTTTTCTCTTCCAGCATACTAATCACCGGTTGAAATACTTCGGTAAGCTGCTGTAGCTGTTGTTTACGGTAAAAAGAGGTAAATTGCCGCGCGAAGAGAATGGCCGTCCCGCCGGTCATTAACACAAGGAGGAGCATGGTGTAGAGAAAAACTCTGGTAAAGATACGGCGATCTTTTCTCATGACGGCTGCCCGCCTGCGGTTTCAGCATCTATGGCGTAGCCCACACCCCTGATGGTTTTTATGATGTTTACCGGTAGTTTTGCACGCAGATTCTTGATATGGGTATGTACCGTACCTTCGCTGCCGTAATAATCAAAGCCCCATATCTTATTGAGAATGCTTTCGTGGGTGATGACCCTGTTCCCGTTCATAACAAGCAGTTTGAGTATTTCAAACTCCCGCAGGGTCAGCGCAAGCTCTTGTCCTTCCCAAAAAGCCTTGTACGATTCTGAATACAATGTCAGGCTGCCCAAACGAATTTCGTTTTGCAGTGCCCCGCTACGCCGTAAAAGGGCTTCCACCCGCTTGAGGAGTATCTGCATGGAAAAAGGCTTGGTAATGTAATCATCGGCAAGGTTATTGAACGCCGTAATCTGGTGGCTATCCCCGGAAAGGGCTGTCATCATCAGAACGGGTACATCGCTCTGTTTTCGTACGCCTTTGAGCAGTTCGATCCCATCTTTTCCCGGCAGCATAATGTCCAGAATGATAAGCCGGTATTTTTGTTCAAATATTCGTTGTAACGCCGTGTTTCCATCGGCTTGCAATTCAGTCTGATACCCGGCATCTTGCAGGAATGCCTTAACCGCCTTCCCGATATGTTCATCATCTTCAACCACAAGAATTTTTATATCCATAATAGTTATTCTACACGCAGGTTGAAAGATTGGCAATTGAGTAAAAGGACGGTTGATTCCAGGACAAGGGCATACTAAGACATGATTCGGTTCTGCTCTTTATGATGGAAACCCGAAAGTAGGATTATTAAGAACGGCATGGCGGCAATAGTTGAAAATAGGATAACGCGAAACGAACAAGCAGTGTTTTATTGTCGGGCTATGATCCCGTTGCTCAACAAAAAGAAGCACTATCTGCTATACAAACGATGGGCGCTCAGTATAGGCTACGCGCCTGAATGCCCGCTGCTCCGCAAACAGGCGGTTGCTGTTACTTCCGGCAATTAGAGTAACCGGTTGATCTAAAAACAGCAAAGCCTTTTATACTGTCCGCCTCACCGCACCGCTTCAGCGAGCGGTTGGCCGTTTACATGGACGCACTGCTCCTCCTCCTTCCGGTCATTATAGACCGTTACCTTATGTCGCGGAAAAGAAACCCCACAAAGGCGTGCGCCGCCGCCTGCGGTTTTTCGTAGCCCGATCCCCATAGGGGCGAAGCGTATACAGACCTGTTTGAGAAGGACCGGTATTTTTACTTATTCCTTTAATTTCTTTTACATATTCTATAAATATTTCCACCCGTTCATCAGTAGGCGTACCATATGGTCAACTTTTTTCATCCAGCCCCAAATCCTTTATTTCTTTTGTCATATCATTCAACTCGATTAAATCATGCGTTCTTATTAACAGGATGCCGTTTTCGATTAAATATGCTTTCAAATAGTTATTATTATACGCGCATATCCCCTGACGTATACCTGCATGGAGACGAGGCGTAAGACAGATCAGACCTCATGGTAGGTCAGACTTTTCGGTACCAATCCCACCGCTGATGCGGTATGGTCAATGCAAGCCTAGCATTAGAGTCAATGCAAGATTAGTATGGTAGGTCAGACCTCATAGGCGGGCGTTCCCCCGCGGCATTATAGGCGGCAGGCAAAATGGAGTATCAGCCATACCTCTTGGGATACTTGCGTTATTATACTTCCATCTTTTTATTCTTCACGTGTTTTTCAAGAATTCTTTAGGAAAAATGGCGCCTAACGCGTCATCTCCCCCTTGTTGCATACCATAAATTGATGGTATGCTTTTACTATGTTAGGCATATTCTTTCTTTCAGTGTTTCTGATCATTATGATTGGCGTCGGTATCTGGGGGATGCGGAGAACCAAGACGCTCGGAGATTTCTTCTTGGGTGGCAGGACTCTCGGTCCCTGGATTTCTGCGGTGGCTTATGGTACTTCGTACTTTTCAGCCGTTATTTTTATTGGATTTGCGGGCGCGCAGGGCTGGCAGTTCGGGTTGGACGCGCTGTGGATAGCCTTGGGCAACGCGTTTATCGGCGCGGGACTTGCGTGGGTCGTGCTTGCACGCCGTACGCGGCGGCAGACTCAGAATCTTGAGGCAATGACCATGCCCGAATATCTTCAGGCGCGTTACGGCGCGAAGCACCTCAAGGCGGTTGCGGCATCCATCATTTTCTTTTTTTTGCTGCCCTATTCGGCATCGGTGTTTAAGGGGTTGGGACATCTTTTTGAAGCGGTCTTCCACATTCCCTACGATATTGCCCTGCTCATTATGATAGGGTTTACCGGCGTATACCTGATCTTGGGCGGCTACTTCGCTATAGCGGTTACCGACTTTATTCAAGGTATAATCATGTTCTTTGGCGCCGCCGCGATGATGGTGACGCTTACGGGTCATGGCGGCGGACTGTCCGCTATGATCGGTAAGGTTGCGGAGAACTATCAAGCCCATGTGCCGCCGGCAAACCGGCCGGGCCTGCTTACGGTATTATCGCTGGTATTTATGACGAGTTTCGGTACGTGGGGGCTGCCTCAGATGACGCAGAAGTTTTACGCCATCAAGAGCGAACGGGTAATCCCCAAGGCTGCGATTGTTACCACCATCTTTGCCCTGATGATAGGCGTTGCAGCGTATCTGACCGGAGCGTACGCCCATGTATTTTTTACGTTGGATACGGTACCTCGCAATCCCCAAACCGGCGCGATCCTCTACGATTCGATTGTGCCGGCGCTGCTCACCGGCAATTTGCCGGAACTGCTGCTGTCGCTGATCCTGCTCCTCGTGCTGTCCGCATCCATGTCAACCTTGTCGAGTCTTGTGCTGGTTTCATCCTCTGCCGTTGCTATTGATTTAGCGCCGATTCAGAACGATCCCAAAACCGGCAAAGACCGTTCGGTCGCCCTGATGCGGCTTCTTTCCGCAGTTTTTGTCATCATTTCCTACTTTATATCCCGCTTCCAGATCGGCTTCATCGTTACGCTCATGTCTTTGAGCTGGGGCGTCATATCGGGCGCATTCGCCGCGCCGTACATATTGGGCTTGTATTGGAAACGGGTAACGAAAGCCGGCGCCTACGCGGGTCTTTTTACCGGCGCCGCACTGGATATTGTACTGTTCTTTGCGTTAGGTTCGGCGCGCTCGCCGCTTGCCGCATCTATAGCGATTGTCGTCCCCTTCTTCGTGGTACCGGTTGTATCACTGTTGACCAGAGCGCCGGATAAAGAGATACTTGAAAAAACATTCAACGGAATATAATGGGGTAAGATATGGATGATTTACGTACAATAGAGAGAAAAGCCCTTTTGGGCGATGAGGCTGTTGCAATGGGGGCGCTTCATGCGGGAATAAGCGCGGCGTATGGGTACCCGGGAACGCCGTCAACCGAAATACTGGAGTTTTTGATTGCCGAATATGAGAACAACGGGGAGACGGGGACCGCGGGATTCCGTGCATCGTGGTGTACCAATGAGAAAACCGCGCTTGAGGCGGGACTTGGCGTATCATTTGCCGGCAGACGGTGTATCATCACTATGAAACACGTGGGATTGAATGTTTCGGCAGACCCCTTTGTCAATGGGGCGCTCCTCGGTATAAAGGGCGGACTTGTCATAGCGGTTGCCGATGATCCGGGTATGCATAGCTCTCAGAATGAGCAGGACTCCCGTTTTTATGCGGCGTTTGCCATGATTCCCTGTCTTGAACCGAGGAACCAGCAGGAAGCCTACGCCTTTACACGGGAAGCCTTCGATATTTCCGAGCGGTTCCATGTGCCGGTGTTGCTCCGGCTTGCGACACGGCTTTCCCATGCACGCGCCGAAGTTGCGCTACAAGAGGGGCAATCGCAAAACCTTCTTTCCAAATCTGAAAATAAGGGCGAATGGATGTTACTTCCGGCGTATGCGCGGAAGAACTACGCAGCGCTTATCGAAAAGCAGGCAGTCATTTCGGCGTGGTCGGTTCAACACAATACACTGGAAATTGAAGACCGAGATACGTCTTTTGTGGTGATCACGGCCGGACTGGGTGGAAATTATTATGATGAGAATAAAGCGGATTTTGTGAAGGCGCGGGGAAGAAACCCGCCTATGCACCTCCACATCAATGCGTATCCGCTGCCGGTTGAACGAATCCAAACACTGTGTAGAAAAGCGGAAAAGGCGCTGGTTATTGAGGAAGGACAACCGTTTATCGAGGAACGGCTGCGGGGGCTGCTGCCGCAGAAAATCGCTATTGCCGGAAAGCTCGCCGGCTTTGACGGTGAAAAAGCGCCGGTACCCCGCTATGGCGAACTCGATCCCGATACCGTGCGACGGGCGCTAGGACTTCCTCCCCATGCCAACATGCTCTCATGCGTGGACATACCCGCGTTGCCCGGACGTCCGCCTCAGCTCTGCCGAGGCTGCCCTCATGCGGATAGCTATGAGACCATCAAGAAGGCGGTCGCCGGTCTTGAGTCGGTCGCCGTTACTTCGGACATCGGCTGCTATTCACTCGGAGCGAATCCACCCTACTCGGTACCAGAAACCATCGTGTGCATGGGCGCTTCCGTTGGCATGGCAAAAGGCGCATCCGATGCAGGGATCAAGCATGTAATCGGCGTCATTGGGGACTCAACGTTTCTCCATTCGGGCATAACCGGACTCATTGACGCGGTCGCTTCCAATACGAACATGACGCTTATCATTCTCGACAATTCCATCGTCGCCATGACCGGCTGTCAGGAAACC
>JAITAN010000171.1 GCA_031284105.1 Treponema sp.
GAACATGAACAGGCATGGGCGGTTAGTAAGCAAAGGCCGAATACCGTCCATGCCGCTTTTTTGCGGGGCTGTATGGCTAATACCGTAAACGGCCTGTGGGATAGCTTCATCGATTTTGAGAACATTTATCGCGGGTACTATGCGGCGGCACGGGGAAAACGGTACCGGGATGAGGTTCTCGCATTTAAAGCCAATCTTGAAGACAACCTTTTTTCGCTGATTGATGATCTGCGTTGTGATTCGTATGTTCCCCTTCCCCTCCGGCAGTTCTGGATCACCGATCCAAAACGGCGGCTTATTTCCGCCCCGGCTTTTCGGGACCGGGTGGTTCACCACGCCCTTGTCCGGATTATAGAGCCTGTTTTTGAAAGGCGGTTTATCAATGAAAGTTTCGCCTGTAGGGTGGGGCGCGGTACCCACGCGGCTATGCGGCACGTTTTTAAATGTACCCAACTGGCAAAACGCCGGTGGGGAGATTATTATGTCCTCAAATGCGACGTCAGTAAATTCTTTCCCAGCATAAATCACAATATCCTGAAGCGGACGATCCGCCGTTCACTCCGGGACAAACGGGTTCTATGCCTTATTGACACGATAATTCAGTCCCATGAGTCAGCCGGGCAGGACGGCGCCGGCATACCCATCGGAGCCCTCACCAGCCAGCTTTTTGCCAATGTCTATCTCGATCCTCTTGATCATTACCTGAAAGAGACCTGCCAGATAAAATTCTATGCCCGCTACATGGACGATTTTGTGATCATCCACCAGGACAAGGCTTTCCTGCGCGAGCTTTTGGGGAAGATAGAAACCTTTCTCCATGACCGGCTGGCGGTAAACCTGAACCCCAAAACGGAGCTGTTTCCCGGAAAACACGCGGTCGATTTCTGCGGATACCGTATCTGGCCGACCCACATAAAACCCCGGAAACGGACGGTTAAACGGGCCAGAAGGAGGCTGAAGAAACTGGCGAGGATTTATCAAAACGATCCCAAATCGCTGGAACACGCCAAGGCCAGCATGATGAGCTTTTTGGGGTATGTGAAACACTGTTCCGGGCTGAAAACAACCCGGTCAATTTTAAGGAGCGCGGCCTTCAAAGCAGGCAAAAAACCGGCGTTGCCGGATAATGCCCCGCAGGGGCAAAAATAACGGGCAGGAACCCGGTAGCAGTCACTACCGGACAGGTGCAGAAACACCTTCGGAAAACCGATCCCACCCGCCTAGCACTAGGTGGTTTAATTTTCGGTTTTTTCTGTCTTCAGGTTTAGTCCGTATGGAAGGAGGGCGTATGAAAACGCCGCTTTCTTATTACGGCGGCAAGCAGCAGCTTGCCAACATCATTTTGGGGCTGATACCGCCCCATCGGTTGTATTGCGAGCCCTTCCTGGGAGGGGCCGCGATATTTTTCGCTAAAGAGCCGTCCAAGGTGGAAATCATCAATGATTCCAACGGGGAGATTATCAACTTTTATGAGGTGCTCCAGCGGGATTTTACGGCCCTGGAGAAGGAGGTGGCTATAAGCCTTCACAGCCGGAAACAACACCGGCAGGCCGAGGTCATCTATCAAAACCCGGAAATGTTCGACCGGATAAAACGTGCCTGGGCGATTTGGGTGCTGGCCAATTCCTCCTATGGCTGTATGCTGGATGGCGGGTATGGGTATGACCGGACCGGAGGGACCAGCAAGAAACTGGCTAATAAACGTGCCGGCTTTACGGTCGATTATGCCGTCAGACTCCAGCAGGTACAAATTGAGTGTTGCGATGCCCTGCGGATTATTAGGAGCCGGGATACGCCGGATGCCTTCTTCTATTGCGATCCGCCCTATGTGGGCGCGGACCAGGGCCATTATGACGGGTATTCACAGGAGGACTTTGATAACCTGCTGGGCCTGCTGGAAACTATGCAGGGCAAGTTCCTGCTTAGTTCATTCCGCAATAAAAGCCTCGACGACTTCACCAGGCGGAACGGGTGGTCAAAGATGGAGATCAAAAGGGAATGTTCCATGACCAACCGGTTCGATAATCCCAAGATCAAAACCGAAATCCTGACGGCCAATTATCCCATGAAAGCCCTGGACCAGCAGGTAAAGAAGGCCGCCCGGAAGCCTACGTAAGCTCTGTGGTGGCTTGTGGGGGCCTTTTGGGGGCTGTAATGGTATTCTTTACAGCCCCTTTCATAATCCTTAAAAGGGTGTGAAAAGCAGGGATTTGGGGCAGATAAGGGACTGGGTTTAGATTCTAATTTTTCGTGAGAAAATCGGCTGATGTGAATTCCAGTTTTCCGTGAGAAGTTTTCTAATTTTCAGTGACCCGTTACACTCCGTAGCCTCTCTCCACGCATCCTTCCGCTCCGCCTCCTCATACCGCCTTTCCTTTTTTTTACATTTGTCTCATTTTTATAGTTGAAATTTATTTCTGTACATTATATACTTTTTCTATGAAACGTTTAATAATAATCGCTCTTTTGAGTTTTACCGTTCCGGCACTTTTTGCCGATGAGGAACTGGACTTTTATACAGAACAGTTCAACAATGCGGGCACGGTTCTTGAACAGCTTGGTGTTGTGAAAACCGTGGTTAACCAGAATATGTCCGATGCGGACAGCTTTTATGCAACGGCATTGAACAGACTGCTTTTCGAGTATCCCAATGTCAAATCGGCGCAGGATAGACAAGCCGCCGATGAAACGGCAATCTTGCTTGTACAGCAACTCGGAAAAGACAAGTACACCGAGTCGGGGCAGAATGTGTGGAGAGTGGTTAAAACATTCTCTAACGCCATGGTAAAATCCGAGGCGCTTATTGCCTTGGGGCAGATGAACGCTACCGACTTGCTCCCCCATGTGGTGCAGCTCTTGGTCGATACCAATACGCAGGGGCCGGTAAACCGTACATCGGGCGAGCGTATTGCCTATGGCGCCATCACCTCTCTTGCAAACTACAAGGATCTGTCCGGGTATACGCCGGTTTTCTTTGCGGCAAACGGCTGGTACCAGTCATGGGTTAGAAAAGCGGCAAACGAGACCCTATCTCTTTTGGCTGAGGATCCTGCGGAGCAATTGATAGCGGTCATTCAAGATGCTGCGTACAACTATGATCAGAAATTGCTTGCGATTAGAACCATTGAACAATCGAGTACATCCGATGAGAATAAAGCCAAGGCTGCAATAGCCGGCATTACATTCGGATGGTCAGGTTCTTCAACATCCCCCGATTTGCAATATAAACGGGTACGGATACGGAAAATGGCTCTTGGTATAATAAGCAACTATGGCGCGGGCGACAATGCCGCTTCTATTCTCAACTATCTGAACTGGTCATACCGTTATGCGATGGATGAGGAAGAGCAGTTTTACGCTATCGATGCTTTCTCAAAATTGGCAAGCGATGAAGCGGTTCAGTATTTGGGTACCTATGCTACAGAGATCAATGAAAAAAAGGCTCGTGGAACGCTCAACGCAATGGATGAACGCCGTATCCGCGCTCTGATTGCAGGACTCGGCAATACCCAAAACCAGAATGCAAAACTCTATCTGCAAATGATTCTTTCGGTAAACTGGACCCTGCAAATACAGAAAATCGCTCAACAGGCTTTGAATAACCTGTAACTATCAGATAAGATTTCAAAAACACGAACGGGCTGTCCAAGAATTGAGGGCAGCCATCGTTCTTACTTAATGCCGCACTTCTTTGTTTCCATACGGAGAAGTATGATCTGTGCTGGGTTTCTGTCAGAGAGCGCCTTCAAGTTTCAGCAAAAATCGTTTCCGCTCAAGACCGCCGCCATAGCCGGTAAGATTGCCATTCGCGCCGATAACACGATGGCAGGGGATGATGATTGAGATGGGGTTGCGTCCTACAGCGCCGCCTATGGCTTGCGCTGCCATGACGGGAATACGCCGCATTGCCGCCGCCGCCGAAGCAAGGTTACCGTAGGTACGCGTTGTACCGTACGGGATGCGCAAAAGCAAATCCCATACCTGCTCTTGAAAAACACTACCCCGCGCGGCCAACGACAGGATGCCGGCAGCGCCGGGGTCTTTGCCTGAAAAATAGGTTTGCAGCCATGCGCGGAGAGCGCTGAACAGAGGTATGTCAGGCGATTCACTGTACTCCGCTGCCCGCGGGAAGAGGAGTCTGTCGATAAAGTCCAACCGCGTCAATACAATGCCCATCCTCTGTTCGGCAAGCGCCTGCATTGCTCCCAAAGGCGTATCAATAATGGTATAATACAACGTATTCTCTTTTTTTGCATTTTTCTGCATATAATTAAAAACTCTTTTCGGGATGGACGGACTTGAACCGTCGATCTCTTGCTCCCAAAGCAAGCGCCTTAGCCGCTAGGCTACATCCCGTAGATTTCATAAAAACCGCCGAATCGGATTTTTCCATCCGCTGCTGTTTCCAAAGCAGGCGTTTAGTTACCTCATCCGGCTGTATTAAGCACTCTAAAAGTGTTCTTCTCCGGGTGGGAAAAGGTACACGTCCGGCAGTTTAAAGGTTCTGTCCCGTGAAAACGTAGAGATGTTTTTCTGTTCACTCTTGACAGGAATCTTAAAAAAATATTTGAATTCATCAAAACCCAACGTGTTAATCCTGATGAAGAATTCAAACAATTTATACACATTCACTTCTTCAGCCGGTATAGGCGACGGCCAGAAACTGAACGTACCTTCGGTATACTCGACAAGATGGTAGGGGTTCTGCCAGTTATTATCAACCATATTAACCATCTCTTCATTGCGGAACAGCTCAATATCAATATTCGCCATAGGCGCAAAATTTGTACCGTCAAAGACACGCCCGATAATGGTAGGTATGTTAAACACCCGCCCACTACGGAGCGGCGGATTTCCTTTTTTAACTTCATGCTTGGAAGACGGTCTCTTATTGTGGTTAATTCTTGAGATCCCCTCACGTATCATTGCAACAATATCCGCCTCTTTCTGCTGATTTTCTATTGTATTTTGCTCTATTCTGACAACCCCTCTATTTGAAACAATATAACGAGGTTCAATACGATTAAGTACGTAACACGCCGTATCCATGCGGCATTGCTCACAGGTACAGATATGATTATGTTTACCGCTCGTCTCGAATCTGTTAAATATATCATTTACGTGGGCAATAACAATATCCTCATTAGTATTATGAAGTTCCACGCGTGGCCTCCTTGTTCACATTGTTTGGTTATACATATTTAATTTGTATGAGTATATATTATAAGGTAAATGTGTACAAAATGTCAATAATTTTTTCAATACGTTTTATACCTTTTCCTGATGCTTGATCAAAAAATATCCTTTGAACGCGCAGATTTTTCTTGAATGAACATATTATTTCTTCGTTGACAAGCGCCGAACTTTGTGAAAAAGAACGGTGTTCATCGGTTACATGCAGGCCCATCTCAAAAGAGACAGGCTCGGGCACATCGATAATGATCTCATCCGCCGTGATGGAATCGCCGGTCGCCTTGCTCAACGCTTCAGCCAACCGCTCCTCGTACATGGCGCGCTTCGTAATGTCCGCATAGTCCGCACATCCCTGATGGTCATGCTCGTCAAAAGGAATTTCCGCTATTGTTTCATACAGGCAGCCGTTTTTAACTTTTTCACCGAGGGAGAGAATGGGCAACAGCCTTGAGCGTTCAGCCATAAGCGCGAAAAGTCCCTGATCATCCAAGCCATAAAGCTCTTCTTCCACAATGACGTGTTTTTCAAGAGCTGCAATAAGGGCTTTTTTAATCATTGAGGTTGCGGAACGGACGGAACGATGCCAATATACGGCTTTATACATAAGATATTTTGAAAAAAGGACGGATTCCACACTCGGAATACCCTTAGAATCAATATCAACCCCCCGTTCCTTGCTGGGATAGAGCCTTGAAAATATGAAATCAACATCTTGAGCGCCGTAAGGAACGCCTGCATACCGGGCGTCGCGGTTCAGGTAGTCGAGTTTATCGGGGTCAAGACAGCCGGAGAGCAGTTTCCGGTAAAAAATCAGTTCTTCATTTTCGTCAGCCGGCAGTAGGGCGTCCACAATCGCGGCTGCAAAGTACGGATCTGCGCCGGTTTGAGCGATAAGGTCTTTCATTGGAGACGAGAGGATGACACCGCCGGTAAGCTTCTCATGATCGTCCAAAGGCAGTTCCTTGAGCGAATGGGCGTATGGGAAATGCCCGGCATCGTGGAGGAGGCTCGCGGCAAGGAAAGAACGAATACCGGCAGGGGTGAGCCATTCGTCCGCGCCCCGCTCAATAAGCGCTTGAATAAGCCGCCGTGCAAGATGAAACACGCCGATAGAGTGGGCGGCGCGGGTATGAGTTGCGCCCGGATACACACAGTACACAGGACCTAACTGAAATATACGGTATAACCGCATGAAAGGAGCGGACTTGGTGATCGCCTCAAGTTCCGGCGTCAGGTACACATGCCCCCACAGAGAATCCCGTACCGGTGAAGTGAAGGCGCGGTTGAGCGCCTCATACAACGACATCTGCATATTCAAAAGAGTACACTTTATAGGAAGATTTTGCAAGGTGGTGTGTAACGTGAGTTCACCGGAATTTTGAACGCTATTGCAAAGCCCATTGTCAGGGCGGGGATAAAAAGGGCCGCCGGTTTCCGACATCCATGCCCCGTTCCTCTGCGTCCCGCATTTTTAAGTCTTATAGCGTTCTAAATGCGTCTTTCGGGGGGCATCAGCAGCGTACTGAAAATCAGCGTTACCATATCTTAAAAGTACTCAAAGCAACCAAATGTCAGATAAACCTAAAAAGACACACTATGACTGCCTTGAAATAGTAGACATATATTAGGTAGACATAGGGCATCGCACTCTCTGCGGTGTGGATGACACACAAGCATTCGTGTGAGTGGCACACTCTCTATGGTGTGGACGACACACGCTCTACGGTGTGAGTGGCACACTCTAGAGCGTGTTGATGGTGCATAGGCAGAGGGAGTACGGGTGATACGGAAAACCGAATTAATCCTGTTCAAATCCCCGATAATTCCCTTCAGAACAGAATTATTCCTGCCCGTAGGGGATAGATAGGCAGAATCGCCGGCCGGTGCATCGGATGAAACGGGCATTTCGGAGTACCTATTTTTTAGGGGAGGCGCTTTGGAAGGCGCTATTCAACCGCCGGAAAGCGTTTAACGCGATATTCTTTTACATAAACTATGATTTCATTTGAGGGTCATCATACGTTGTGGATCGCCTCATAAACGTGTATCCGCGGTTTCCGCGAGGAAAGGGCATTACCTTTCCTCGTTTATCTTTTCATCGAATGCACGTTATTTAGGCAAATATCCACGCTCCCGCCTTGGTAAGATACTGGATAATGATCGCAATATGCGGCTTTTTTTGTAATTTCGATACTTTTACATTCCACTGTTGCAGATCATAAACCGCTTCTTTTACCTGTTTCCGGGCCGCCTCTATTACGGCGGTAATGTCTTCGCTGCGGTCAGGCAGGGTTTTGACAAGATAGTTTGAAAGGAACCATGCGGTTAAGCCCGTGATTACCGTATTGTTTGATATTTTAGTTAGAATGATAAATTCTTCGGCTGCTTCGGCAAAACGCCAGTCAAGCAGCATGGTAAACCCATAATAGAAGCGGAACCAAAGCAAATCAGCCTTGTTGGGTTTGCGGGAATGGATACGGGCTAAAAAGAAATTCGTTGCGCCGGTCATATTCTTTTCTAGAAGACGTGCAATTCCGAAAATGAGGGCATTGGTTTCGACAAGCTGGGGTTTTGCAAACGCGGTTTTATTTTCAAGGTTGATAAGCGATGCCGTATCAGATAAAATGAGATACGCCTGCGCCAAAAGACGCACGGAACGGGAGGAATAGCGCCCATTAGTCAGCACCACAGCTTCGAGGTATTGGACAAGAGCAGGCCAATCATTCTTCTCCAGAAAGGACAAAAGTTTCGCATTAACAAAGTAATAAATATCAAAAATGATGAGTACGACCGCGCATAGCGCAATCAGCCCCCATAACCGGACGCCCAATAGCCGAAAATCGCTTTCTATTCCAAATACCACGCTTACAATAACAAGGAATGCGATGATAATACTATTAAAAAAAATAAACATGGTCTTTATTTTCACTTGAACCTTCTTATATCTCTTCTTTTAGTTGAAAGTTTTTACTCTCTACTTGAAATTTTATAGCAATATGTCATATCATAATAAAAAAGGATAAAAAAGGATAGATATGAAAAACATAGCGATTATTACTATTCTTGATGACGCCAAGTACTCAGAGGCTGTGTACTTGGATCATCAATTCATACTCGCAGACCCTGACATAGGAATGCCAAAAGCAACGCTCCGTGCGCTTAAAGAGTGGGAATTCATCGAAGTCTGGACCGAGGGAGAGATAATTGTCAAGCAGGCTGCTACGGAAGATGCTGCGGAAGGCGCCGCCGAGACCTCTAATGAAGGTAGTAATATTACCAAGACAGCGGAGCTGTACGAAGCGTTCAAAAACTACATTGAAAATGTATTCGACCGCATAGCCCAAAAGAACGAACTTGATTATCAGGGCTTATCCAGCCGCGTAGCCGGTATTGTACCGGTCGTCAAAGAGAACAAGCAATTCCTGATTAGGGCGCAAAAGACGCCACCTTTGGAAAAGGAAGAGAAACATATGGCGTCTCATGCGGTTAGATGTATGATTATCTCCATGATTATCGGCAACTACCTAAAATTTTCCAATGAAAGACTGACGGAACTGGGAGTTGCCGCTCTGCTGCATGAAATCGGCATGATAAAACTACCGCCTGTTTCCAAAGGGTATTACAGTAAACGTCCCCTTACGCAGGCTGAAGAAAAAGCCATCTTTTCCCATCCGGTGATCAGTTACACCATATTAAAATCTTTCAATGTTCCGCTTACCGTTTGTCTTGCGGGGCTCGAACACCACGAACGAGAAAACGGAAATGGTTATCCGCAAAAGTTAACGGGCGACAAGATTAGTCTATACGCCAAGATCATAGCCGTGGCATGTTCTTACGAGGCGCTTACGGCGCATAGACCGTACCGTGATGCAAAAGATGCATTCAGCGGTATGAGTATGCTGCTCAAGAACGAGGGGAAACAGTATAATCCTACCATAGTGAAAGCTCTGTTGTATTCATTGTCCGCGTATCCGGTAGGACTGTATGTTCTTCTTTCAAATATGAAAAAAGGACTGGTGGTAGATGTCGATCCTGAAAACCCGTTCTACCCCATTGTACAGATACTCGGATTGTTCACGCCTGACGGCAGTGCCGTGAAGGTGAAGACGTCCGGGAACGGCATCTATATCGTACGTCCTTTAAGAAAGGATGAACTGGGTAATTGATCACGCACTCGTTGTTTTTCTGTGTACTTTTTTTATTCATCCTCTGTGTCGCAGTGGGATTTATCACCATGCTGGAAACGGCGCTATTTTCGGTGCGGAAGACCCAGCTTAAAATGAAGGCGGAAGATGGTAATAAAAAGTACAAGCGGGCGCTGAAACTCGTCGAACGTCCTGAAATTTTTGTTTTCGTGCTGCGGATATGTACTATTTTTCTTGATTTACTCATTGGCGTTATGGGAATGGTGTGTATCTTGTTTCTGTATTCGGAAAGCCGGAACTCTTTATGGAATCTCTTGGGCGTGATTGGATTAGCACTGATCATCCTTACCGCAACAATAAGTTTTCTAAGTGAAAATGTTTTTAAGCAAATAGCAATCCATAAGCCCGAACATATTGTCATGGGTCTTCTTTCCCTGATAGAGACCGCTATTTTTTTATGTATGCCGTTTTTCAAGGTGAATGCTTTTTTCTCTTCCCGTATAAAGAAAGTTTTTAACGCGCAGGAATCCGATCCGATCAAGGGCATAACCGAAGCGGAGCTGCGTATCGCGCTACGGGAGGGGGAGAGATCCGGCGTTGTGGAAAGCGCCGAGCGCGCTATGGTTGAAGGGGTTTTTTATCTTGGGGACAGACCCGCGGGTACTTTTATGACCCATCGTTCGGAAATCGCATGGCTTGATACCAACGCAAGCCAAGACGACATTATGAAAGCTATAACCGTATTCCGCTCCCAGCGTTATTTTCCTGTTTCGGAAGATACCTTGGACGAGGTAACCGGCGTTGTCTCGGTGGAAGATATACTGTTTGCCCTTACCGTCAATCCGCAGATCACGCTGAAAAATATCGTAAAGCCCCCGCTTTTCGTGCCTGAAACTATGAGCGCGCTCAAAGTTATCGAGGTTTTCAAACAGAAGGAAGTGGATTTTCTCTTTGTCATGGATGAATACGGCGGGTTTGCGGGTATTCTTGCTTTGAACGATCTTGTCGAGGAGATTGTGGGGCAGCTCTCCGCACATTCATCTGAAACCGATTCCATAGTCCGGCAGGATGATGGTTCCTTCCTTGTTGACGGTAGTAACAACATCGACGAGATAGCCAAGCTGCTTTCCCTTCCGAGTCTTATTGATGAACATCGGGAATACCATACCCTCGCCGGTTTTATATTGAGTCTTGCAGGCGAAATTCCCCATACCGGCGCATCATTCAAGTACAAGAACCTTGATTTTAGGGTGGTAGATATGGATGGAAACCGCATCGACAAGGTGATGATCGTGCATCACATGCCCTCTTCCCAAAATGAGCCGAAAGAGGTATAGTACATCAGGAGCGTACATGAAAAGAACCACACTACTACTTTTTGTTGCTTTTACGGTGTTTTTAGGCGCGTGTAAGAACAACGAAGTGAAAAGCGTTTCCGCCGGAAATACGGCGGAACAAGCGGCGGAGGCGGAACCCTTGGATTCCGATGCCGGTTATGCCTTGGGAATGGCATTTGCCGCGGAATTTAAGGATACCGGCATTACATTTGATTACGATGATTTCCTTGCAGGCTTCAGGGATTCTCTTGAAAACAAAGAAACCAGACTTACCGAAGAGGAGGCAAGCAATCGGGTACAAACGGCATATATCGCCGCATTGAATGCAAGAGCGCAGCGTCTTATGCAGCAAGAAAACGAATTTCTTGCTGTAAACACCAAAAAGCAAGGGGTTATCACCACTGCAAGCGGACTTCAATATGAAATTATAACCGAAGGGAGCGGAGCGAAACCGCTTGAAACCGATACGGTACGGGTGAATTATGAAGGAACGCTTATTGATGGAACGGTGTTCGATAGCTCGTATGTACGGGGCGAACCTGTGGAATTAACCCTTGATCGTGTCATTGAAGGTTGGATCGAAGGCATTCAGCTTATGAGCGTAGGCGGCGCGTACCGGTTTTATATTCCGTCCAACCTGGCATACGGAGAAAACGGCTCGAGCAACGTCATTCCGCCGTATTCCACGTTGATTTTCAAAGTGGAACTACTCGATATCGTAAAAAATTAGGAGGTAATTATGAGAAAACTATGCATTACTATGTATATGATTGGTATAGCGGCGGGGGTATTTGCAAGACCGGCTCCCGATATGCCGGCGGCCGGACCGGTTGCCGGACAAAACGTTTCGGATGGCGGCGTCAGTTATTCATTCGGCGTGGTACTCGGCGCTCAATTCTTTGACAGCGGCTTATCGTTTAATTATGACGATTTTGTTAAAGGCTTTCAGGATGCTGTTGAAGGCAGTCCTGCTCTATCGGAAGACGAGGCGCTGCTCATAGCGAATACCGCGTATAGAGCCGCGCTGGACAAAAAGAATGAGGTGAGCAAGGAGAGAGAAGCCGTGTTTTTGGCTGAAAACGCCCGAAAGGATGGGGTAATTACCACCGCGAGCGGTCTTCAATACAGGGTTATTCGAGAAGGAACCGGCGCCAAGCCGGTTGTAACCGATACGGTATGGGCGCATTACAAAGGCAGCTTTCTTGATGGTACGGTGTTCGACAGTTCGTACAACGACGGCGAACCGGTACAATTTTTGCTCAACGAAGTGATAGAAGGCTGGGCCGAAGGGCTTCAGCTTATGAGTATAGGCGGCAAATACGAACTCTTTGTTCCGTCCAGCTTGGCGTACGGCGCGGAGGGTGCAGGCTCAATCATTCCTCCCTATACGACTCTTATTTTCGAAGTAGAACCGGTCGCCATTATGGACCCGGAAGAAAGCGAAGAAGAAGCGCCTCAGAGTCCTGATGACTCGGACAGCGGCGAGTACGACGAGTAATCACAGGGAAAGGAGCGGGGCGTAAGTCCCCCGCTCCCGCTCCGCATAGATACTCCTCCAAGCAACGGAGAGAACGCCCTGAAGAACGCTTTGGAGAATGCTTTTTGATGCGGGGCTGAATTACAAAAATTATAAAAACGTTGCGCCTAGAATAATGCGTAAACGTGTATGAAATTACTCTCCGATGTATACCTTCATAGTAGGTGAAAAAAGAGGGTAGTCCGACCGCCCGACGAAAAAGCCGCCGGGCGGTCGTATCTTGATACGCCGCCGAATACCTGCCGGTATCCTCGCGGATAGAGCGCACGGCCCACACCGTAGAGAGCGGCAGGCTATCATTACATAGGATTGACACGTACTCTCGCTAGAGAGCGCCGTCCTATGTCTACTTAGAACCGGATTATCTCTGATAAGATAGATGAAAGTTTTAACTGCGGACTTGAAAAAGAACGCCAACGCCTCCGAAACGGTCAAAACATCTATATTGTATCTCTTTGTATAGGGTAAACACGCCCTAGAGCGCGCCGCCCAATCTCAACTGTGCCGGCAAGAGCTCCAGTGTCGTAAATCGGGCTGCGGTATCTGTCTGCGTCCTTGCAAGCGCGTCAAAGCGCGCGGGGCGCGTCCGCCTGTGCATCATTGGGACGCGTAGGGAACGGACGGTTCCGCGGCGTGGGGAAGTCTCCCGCCGGCATGGAGACGTAAAAGGAGCCTTTAGCCGGTAATCTCTGTGCCTACAAAAGGTTCGCCCGTAAGGAGTTTCTTCAAATTAGAGATGTCTTTGCCCGCCGTGCAGATGACGTTGAGCTTTATGTCGTCCGCGCTGCGGCTTGCTACCGGATCACAAGGAACGTTTTTCCCCGGAGACCACTCTTCACCTCCCATAGCGCGGAAATCCTTCCATGTGATGCGTTTTATAGGTTTGGCATTGGGATTCTTTCTTGGATCGTCTGTGTATACCTGCGCGATATTGGAAAGATTGATGACGGCGTCGGCTTTGAACTGTTCGGCAAGGAGTACCGCATCGTAATCCGAAGAAAACCCGGGTTTCCAACCTGCGGCTAAAAGCACCCTGCCGGTAAAGACGACCGGAACTCCGGGGTTTATCACCACATCGTCTTTACAGTAATCCCCCATAACGGCCTTGACAAGCTGGGCGTTGAGCCGCGTCGCCATAATACCGATCCAGTCCGCTGCATCGTCAATAACAGCCGCATGAAGCGCCGTACGCACCTCGCGGTATGCCTGCTGCCATATCCTTGCCGGTCCGCCGCCGCCGACTACAAAGATAAACCTACGCTCCTTATCCGTCTCAAGCAGTTCTTTAATAAGATTGGTAAAATTTTTCAGAAAAGCGGCATCCGCCGTCTCCGGCGCGACAATGGAACCGCCAAGAGAAATAACCGTTGTCATACTCACCTCCTCAAGCAAAAATCGCCTATTCGTACGCAAGCATCGCACCGTGAAACGCCGTCCGTTGCTTACTGTGTATACATACCTGTTATGGTAATATCGCTCCACAGTGATGAATACGATGTAATGCCACCTATGGCTTCTTCCCAGAAATCCTGCAAAGCATAATCGGGCTTGTGCGCGGCAATCCGCCCGCGCGGATCCATCTGTGAAAACCGGTTTTGTCCCCGAGAAAAACTTATCCGCTGGTTGTCAATATTACCGAAGTACCACAGCGCCGCGTCATCACGCAGTGAGAACGATACGGGCGCAGCCTGTGCGCCAAGCGCCGGATCAAGGGGAACCCACCCGAAGCCGTCAAGCCAGAATTCCGCCCAATAATGCACGGCGGCAATACGGTTTTTATCAATTAAAACGCCGGCAACCGGTATGGCGGGAATACCGGCGGAACGCGACAGGGCGCAAAAAAGAAGACTTGCCGAATACGAATCGGATTGTTTTCGTTCCAGAGCATCCAGTACGCTGTTGTTAAGCGGACGGCTTTGAATGGCGCTATTGGCGATGATCCACTCGTATATCTTTTTGGCTTTGATATAGGGATTCCGCTCCTTTTCTATTATCGTAGCCGCAAGTTCCGTTATTTCCGGAGCATCCACGGGAATAAGCGGGGTACTCTGCGTGTAGGATACCGGCAAAGAAGCGCTCTGCGCTTTTAGCGATTGCGGTTTTATAACGGTTTCCACAGTGTACACATCAACCACGTATGAGACGTTTATGCTTGTATTCGTCTGCGCGGCCATGTCTTTGATCTGAAACAGCGTTGTTCCCCGGTAATTTTCCACGAAAGGTTCCGTATCGGAGGAAAGTAGTTCAACATTGGGCTGTGAAGAAGAATATGCAGGTTGAGGCATCCATAGGTAGAGGGTGTTAGGATTTGAAGAGTCTTGAACCTGTATATTTACCGAGTACGCGATAGTCCAACTTCGTTTGTTGCTGAAGACCTTTGTACCGGGTTTCTCGCTTACTGTAAAAAGAACCGGAGCGGAATTGCCGTACAACGTGTGAATTTCAAGGGCGCCGCTTATTGCCCCATCCGGAACACGAAGGCGGATAGTATCTGAAGTCCATAACTCATATCCAAATCCCGTATCAAAGGGTTCTATGGTGATCTTTTTATCGCTTTCCGCTTCCGCAGCCCATGAAAAACGCACGCTCCCTTCCTCTCGCCCCATGCCGAACCCCTTGCCTTGTATGCTTATCAACGAACCGATGGAAGCTGCCGCGGGTGTTATCGTATCAATACGCGGACCAGGATCTGCGGATACCTCCCGCGCTTGTTCCGGTATTTTCAAACGGTTTGAAAAAAGTACCGCATTACTTTTCTGATCGCCTTTGTGAACATACACCAACCCTGTCTGCCCGAATTCCGGTAACCGCACGCGGATAAAGGTATCTGTCCATTCAAGGTACGATGATGTAGTCGGCTCCTGGCCCGCTATGGTTATGTAGGAGTCATCCTGATCCGCGCCGAAATTCTCACCCACAATACTTATAATATCTCCCATTATACCGATTTTTGGATCAATCGCGCTAATAATGAGAGGTTTTGGTTTACATGCCGAGATGCTTACTAAAAGGCTCAATAAAAAAAAAATAAGAGGGAAAGAAAAACAACCATAGTTCAAAAAACTAGTCTTTTTCATCTTCCTCCGGTCCCTGATCACCAGTATCGTTCGGCGCTTTGTAAGGAGACAAATTCACCACTAATTCAATATATGCATCTTCATTGGAAGGCGGCGCGCCGAGGGGGAGGAAAGATACCTGTTCTCCGAACCTGATAGGTATAGTCTGTAATGTGGTCTGGTACTGTACGCCCCGATCCGGAATATTAATCCATATTTGTCCTTGAGCGACAAGAACGGTATCTCCTTCCCATGTTACGTACGGGGTAAATTGAATGGCAACGATCACATTAGCACCAAGCAGTTTAACGCCCACGGCTCTTCCGGGGATCGTAATTTTAGAACTGGAAGCATTCCACACTTCATGGCTTTTTTTTTCTACCACCCGGGCCGTTATGTCAAGCACCAACGCCCGATCTTGAAAATTCGGCAGTACATCCTCAAAAGATTGCGCCCACACTGCTGCTCCTGCCGTGAAAAACAAGATGTTTCTGATCATAAACAGCTTTTTGAAACGCATCATTCCTGCCGACTGCCCCTTATATAATCCACGGCTCTTATAATTTCAGGATCGCCGATCCTGGTAAACGTTCTGCTTTCAGGCAATTTAATGATCATATAATCAGACATATCTTCTTGTTCTAAATAGTGAAATATACTACCCATATCCTGATCGGAAACTATACTTTTAACACCAAAATCTACAGGATTATTTGTAGAAGCCATTACCGGCGTCTGCTGCTCTTCTACAGCGGGCGCGAACGAACGGGTAACCGCAAACACAAACGTCATGATAAACACCGCGGCCGCTGCCACAACGGCAGGCAACGGCAACATAATGGTCCGCCGCCACATCCGCCGGTTTGATGCGGCCGGGTTATATCCGCCGTCCCGCTCCCGCTTATGCGCCGGATCTGTCGAGAGGTTTTGCCACACACGCTCTTTTACCACGCCGTCTAATTCGGAACGCGGCGTTTTAAGCATATCCATGTACCCCTTGAATCGCTCCAGCAATGCGGCGCATTTGGGACACGAAACCAGATGAGCTTCCATTTTTTCTTTCCATGGAGATGGAAGTTCCCCATCAAGATAAACTGAAAGTAACTGACGTTCAGGACACATTTGTTCCCTCCACTTCATTCGATAACGGCGCAATTTGTACCGCCATCTGCATAGGTTGAAGCATTTCCACTGACGAAATACTCCCCGACTCAAATATGTTCGCAAGGCGCTCACGCGCTCTAAAAACCCGTACTTTTACATTTCCTTCGCTTATACCAAGGGTCTTGCCGATCTCCTTGTAATTAAGTTCAGCGTATTCTTTTAAAATCAACACAACGCGCAAGTTTTCGGGCAGCTGATTTAGGGCATTCTGTACTTCCGCGCGTATTTCCTTCTTTAAGACCGCCGCTTCACCGGTCTCCTGTACCCGCGTATCTTCCCGAAAAGCTTTTTGATAAGCTTTCCGTTCCCGCTCCTTGCGTTTTGCATAATTCAAAGCGGCGTTTTTCACAACCCTGATAAGCCAATACTTCGCATCATCAAGGCTGGGGAAATTCATATTTTTTTCGTACAAGCGAAAAAAAGCGTCCTGACAAAGATCTTCCGCCGCTTCTTCGCTATTGACTATCCGGTACGCTACTCTGAACAAAATAGAAAATACCGTATCGTATAGTTTACGGAACTCTGGCTGAGACAAAAGAATCTCCTGTATAGTAAACAAATAGTTTTTTCATTGGTTACCATCAAATAATAGCGAAAAACAGGGAAAAAGGCAAGAGATCGCGGAGAAACATTGAAAATATGGAGGCGGGCCGCAACGTACGGTTGACCCCAAGCAAAGCCATGTCAAAGGCTTTCCGGCGCTTGAACAGTTTCTTGGAAAAACAACGGGTCTTTCGCAA
>JAITAN010000214.1 GCA_031284105.1 Treponema sp.
GCGGTACGCAGGAGATGCCAGAAAAACCCGCCGGATTGAAAGAGGTAGCTACCTTTCAGATATCCCAGCGCCCCCATGTGGTGGCAGGACGGGTCGGCGGGCGGCAGGTCGGACCCCGCCCTCAGGATAACCGCCGTGCTCCAGGGAGGAAGGACGAGGGCGTTGCCGGAAAGGGCATCCAGCAGGGAAACCGCAACGGAAAGCCTTTCGAGCGTTCTGCCGGCGGCGCGTCCGGTACCGCTACTCCCGGTAATTGGCGCGGTACCAAAAACAACGGCGGCTTTTCCCGGCAAGGTAAACCCGGGGATCAGCGCAGCGGTACGCAGGGAAACCGGATGGGCGCTCAGCGTACAGGCGGTTTCGGCGTACGCGGCGATAATCGTGGCGTAAGACCTATGGGCGGAAGGCCTGTGGGTGGAAGACCTATGGGCGGAAGCCAGCGGCCGGGGATCGGTATGCCGACCGCTGTCCCGCCGCCGATTGACGGAAAAGGCGCAATAAAACGTACGTTTAAGGCTAAGAAACCGGTTTATGTACGCAAAAATAAAGAAGAAGAGAGGGCGGAGAAACTCCATCAGACAAAAAAGAAGATACTCCACATTGCAAATTCGGTGCCGAAGTTTATTGAAATCATGGAAGCTATTTCCGTGTCGGAACTGGCAAAGAAGATGAACCTTCGTGCAGCGGACTTAATTGCAAAGCTCTTGGCCATGGGGCAGATGTTTACCATAAACCAGCAGATAGACGCCGATACCGCGACATTACTGGCAGCGGAGTACGGGGCCGAAGTGAAGATCGTAAACCTGTATGATGAAACGGTTATAGAAAGCAAGGAAGATAATGAATCTGATTTAGAACCCCGCCCGCCTGTGGTAACCGTCATGGGACACGTTGACCACGGGAAAACCAAGCTCCTTGACGCCATCCGCAGCACGGATGTTGTTACGGGGGAATTCGGCGGCATTACCCAGCATATTGGAGCGTACACGGTTGAAACGCCGGAGGGCAGCAAGATTACCTTTCTTGATACGCCCGGACACGAGGCGTTTACCCGTATGCGCGCGCGGGGAGCGCAGGTTACGGATATTGTGGTGCTGGTGGTTGCCGCAGACGATGGGGTTATGCCCCAGACCGTAGAAGCCATCAACCACGCAAAGGAAGCGAACGTTCCTATCATCGTTGCGGTGAATAAGATCGACAAACCCGAAGCCAATCCTGACCGCGTAAAGACCCAGCTCTCCGATTACGGACTTCAGCCCGAAGAATGGGGAGGGCAGACCATGTTTGTCGAGATTTCCGCGCTCAAGAAACAGGGTATAGATAAGCTTGTTGAAGCGATCCTTCTTGAAGCGGAAATCTTGGAACTCAAGGCGAATTACAACCGCTACGCCGAAGGCAAGGTGCTTGAATCCCGCATCGATCCGGGGCGTGGAACGGTAGCTACGGTTCTGGTGGAACGCGGCACGCTCAAGATAGGCGATTCTTTTGTTGCCGGCATTTGGCCCGGACGGGTGCGTTCCCTCTACAACGACAAGGGGCATAAGGTTAGCAATGCCTGTCCTGCGGTACCCATCGAAGTAACCGGCTTTAATGAGGGCATCCCCAATGCGGGCGATCCCTTCCAAGTGGTCGAAGATGAACGCTTTGCTCGCGATATTTCCGCAAAACGCAAGGAGCTGAAACGCTTTGAAGATGCGAAAAGCGTCAAGAAGATCACGCTTGAAAACCTCCATGATACCATCAGCGAAGGTGAAATTCAGGAACTCAAGGTCATCATTAAGTCGGACGTGCAGGGAGCCGCGGAGGCGCTCCGCTCAAGCCTTGAAAAACTCTCCACCAAGGAAGTACGGCTTAGCGTTATTCAGGCACTGCCGGGCGCAATCAACGAGGGAGACGTGGAGCTTGCCAGCGCATCAAAAGCTATTCTTATTGGTTTCAATGTGCGTCCTGTGCCTAAGGCAAAAGCCCTGGCCGATCAGGAGCGCGTGGATATCCGTAGGTACAATATTATTTTCAAGGCTGTGGAAGAAATACAGCAGGCTATGGAAGGCTTGTTAAAGCCCGATCTGAAAGAAGAAGCGCTTGGCACCGCAGAGGTGCGAAATACGTTCAAAACTCCGAAATTCGGTACCATTGCCGGTTGTTTCGTGCTTACCGGACTGATCAAACGGAATTCACGTATCCACATTATCAGGGACAATGTTGAAATCCACACCGGAAAGATAGGGTCTTTGCGCCGTTTCAAGGATGACGTGAAGGAAGTTGCCGCAGGTTTTGAGTGCGGTTTGGGCATAGATGGTTTTAACGATATTCAAGTAAACGATCAGTTTGAAATCTTTGAAATGGTTGAAGTTGCTCGGAAATTGTAACGGAAACCCGCCTCTGCGGCGGGACTGCGGTGCGGATCCTTCTCATTTCGTACAGCGCGTGCAGAATTTCCTTAAAAGGCGTGTATATACTCGTCCCGGCTTACCCCACATTCCCTGGCCATCTTCGTAACCGTGTACTCGTCCCTGATACCGCCGTACGAAAAATGCTTCGATAAAATTCTTTTTTCCTATAATACCCTTTCCCTTGATCGTAGGTTTAACGTCCTGTCCATTCAAGCGGAGGGAATTCGGTATGCAACCTGTAAAAATGGCGGACTATTGGCGGGAAATCTTTAGACTTACGGTTTCTTTGCCGATAAAGAGAACAGTATGAAGTCAGTTTTCAAGTTGGCTGCCATTGTAGTAATTTATTTCTTCACTATCGGTGTACTTATCGGAGCTTCTATATGGGAAGGATCAGCAAAGGTTGCGCCTGTTGGCGTCTTGCTTGCTACCGGTTATTATGCGGCAACCAATGCTTTTCCAAAAAATACTGTGATAATTGTTACGAATCTTGAAAATGGTAAAACCACTCGAGTTACTGTTACCGCAACATTAGATAATTCCAGTTATTCTAGTTTTTTGATACTTCTTTCCAAAGAGGCTGCCGATGCTATAGCCCTGCCTGAAAGTTATCCGGGCAGGGTACGTATAATGGAAGCTATTGATCCGGTAACAATGCTTTCTCCTCTGGAAAATAAAATTTCAAATGGTGATCCCGACTATGATCCAATGGCCCTGATCAATTCAGACCGGCGGAATTCTCAGGTACCGGTTGTTCCTGAAAATGCGCCTTCTTCTGAGGAAAGCCCCTCTTCCAATGCGGTAGTAACTACTCCCGATAATTACGAATCACCGCTTGCAGCCGGCGATGGAACGAACGAAGGCACTCCACCGGGTCCGTCTGAAGAAACCGCTCCTGCTGTTGCAAGGGTAAGCGAGCCGGCGCCAATCGAAGCGCCGTCCACTGCGGCGGCTGGTGTTGCACCCGAAGAACACCCGCCGCCGGTTCCTCCGCCGATTCCGTCGCCGATTCCTATTGAAAAAGACTCTCTTGCTCTTGCAGAAGACGGTGAGCGGGCGCCAATCGAAGCGCCGTCCGCTGCGGCTGGTGTTGCACTCGAAGAGCAGCCGCCGCCGGTTCCTCCGCCGATTCCGTCGCCGGTTCCTATTGAAGAAGACTCTCTTGCTCTTGCAGAAGATGGCGAGTCGGCGCCAATCGAAGCGCCTGCGGTTAATTTGGGCGATTATAATCTTGTTCTTGTTCCAGCGGAGAGGCGTGTGCCGGAAGGAAAGGATGTTATTATTTCTAGCGATGAACAGGTTACGCCTATATCTGAACGTCAAGAACAGAAACAAGATCTGGATCCGGCTAGTTTTATCCCTGCTATTGAAGATGATGCCGCGATTGCGGCGGCTCAAGCACAAAATAGTACGCATATGAGCTTTTCGGTGCCGATAATTACCACTATGGAAAAGAGTATGTATTACGTGCAGTTGCGATCTTACGGCAAACCTGAATTAGTGGAAAGTGAACTGGTGAAAGTTGGAAAACAACACAATGTATCCGTGCAGGTAACGGAAGTATCCGGCAGACGGCTTTATCGTATCCTTATTGGTCCGGTAAGCCGTAGTGAAAGCGACCAACTATTGCAACAGTATAAGGCAAGAGGTTGGAACGATGCCTTTGTCTGGCTTGGAAAATGATTTTATACAAAAGAGGCTTTCCCAAGCCTTCAGCTTGTGAGAAGAATTTTACATATAATCCGTAATTTGGAGGAGGAAGAATATGTCGGCAAAAGAGCTGGTAGCTCACCTTGTGTCCGTTTTACCGGAGACATTGAATTTCGAAGAAATTTTAGAAGCGCTTTCGATGATTTATAGTGATCGACGTGTGCTTGAAGACAATACGCCGCCCAAAAACCCAAGCGTAGCGGCATAAATACCGTATACCCGGCGACCCACACAAAAGCCGGGGGTGTTTGTGTTTATATCTGTGGTAATTATCTAGCGTCCATGACATTGCTTGTATTTTTTGCCTGAACCACAGGGACATAGATCGTTGCGTCCGACTTTGGGTTGGGTACGTACCACAGTAACCGCAGCGCCTTCCGGCACGTTGCCGCGGGTCCGGTTTTCGCCATTCGCCGTTCCCTTGACGCCGGCAAAAGCACCCATGTTACCGTGGCTTGCCGATTGGGCGGAACCCACCGTTTTAACGGCGCGTTCCGCCCCGATATGTATGTGTACAAGGTGTGTACGCGAGGCGATTTCTTCCCGTATCTGATCTATCATGGTGTCGAATATCTGAAAACCTTCGATTTTGTATTCGGTAAGCGGATTTTTTTGTGCATAGCTCCGTAAATATACCGCCTCCCGCAACGCTTCCATATTTTCAAGATGATCAAGCCAGCGTTTGTCTATTGAAGTAAGGTACTGCATACGGATAAAGGCGTTAAAGTTGTCTTCACCTACCAGCGCAATCTTATCGGTAATATCCTTCTGCAAGTCTTCGTTGATGTTCGCTTCAAGCTGTTCGGGAGCCGTTTTCACCGCTCCTTCTATGTCAAGCTCAAGTCCAAATTTAATTTTGAGGTACTCGGATAAGTGTTTTACCGCCCCAAGCGTATCATGGCGCAAGGAAGCTTTGAAATCATCAATAGCTGTTGCGACCATATCGGACGTAGCATCATTCACCCGCTTTTTAAGGTCTGTATCTAAAAGAATCGCGTCCCGCTGCTCGTAGATGAACTTGCGCTGCTGGTTAAGAACGTCATCATATTCCAACAGGTGCTTGCGGATTTCAAAGTTACGCTCCTCCACTTTCTTTTGGGCCTGCTCTATGCTCCTGTTAAGCCACGGGTGTTCAAGCGGTTCACTCTTGAGGGTTTCATCCGAGCTCATAAGTCGCGTCATCAGGTTTTTCATGCGTTCGCCGCCGAAAAGCCGCATCAATTCATCATCCATGGAAATAAAGAATTTCGACCGACCGGGATCGCCCTGCCGCCCAGACCGTCCGCGGAGCTGGTTGTCAATACGCCGGCTTTCATGGCGTTCCGTACCGATGACGTACAAACCGCCAAGCGATTTGACTTCTTCGTAATCTTTCAACCACTTCTTGTATTCATCTGCGTAAATTTCCGCGTATTTTTCTGGGCTTGTTTCGGTACCCGCGCGTTTGTGGGCGCGGTGTTCAGGGCTGCCGCCCAGTTTAATGTCGGTACCGCGTCCCGCCATATTAGTGGCTATAGTTACCGCATTCTTTGCGCCCGCCTCCGCAATGATAAGCGCCTCGCGCGCGTGGTTTTTCGCATTAAGCACTTCATGCCTGATACCGCGCCGTGTGAGCATGGCATCGAGTTTTTCGGATTTTTCGATGGACACGGTACCGATGAGCATGGGCTGCCCCTTTTTATGAACGGCGGCGATCTCATCATAAAGCGCATCGAATTTGTCTTTTTCGGTCAAATAAATAGCGTCGTTTTCATCCTGCCGCGCCACAGGAAGGTTTGTAGGAATAACCATCACGTCCAATTTATAGATTTTGCTGAACTCAACGGCTTCGGTATCCGCGGTACCGGTCATACCGGAAATCTTTGTATAAAGTCTGAAATAGTTCTGAAAGGTAATAGTCGCTAGTGTACGGTTACGCCGGGCTATTTTGATACGCTCTTTCGCCTCAATCGCCTGATGAAGCCCGTCTGAATACCGGCGTCCATGTAAAATACGTCCGGTAAACTCGTCCACAATCTGCACCTGTCCATCCTGAACCACATACTCGGTATCAAGGTGAAAGAGTTTATGCGCGCGTAGCGCCTGTGTAAAGTAGTGAATATACTCGAAATTTTCCTCATCAACAATAGCCCCCTTGATAAGTCCGCGTTTTTGAAGCAAACCTTCAATTTTTGTAAGACCATCATTGGTAAAAGAAACGTTTTTGTTTTTCTCGTTTAGTTTATAATCGCCGATAACTTCTTCGCTTTGAGTTTCGTCAGGATAATCGCCGTTATCTTTTTTTTTCACTTCTTCAAGCGAGCCTACCAGCCTGTCCACTTCGGCAAATTTGAATGTATCGTCTTCCGCGGAACCGGAAATAATGAGCGGGGTACGGGCTTCGTCAATCAGGATCGAGTCGATTTCATCAACAATACAAAAATTGTGCCCGCGCTGTACCCGCTGTTCAAGGGATGGACACATGTTGTCGCGGAGATAATCAAAGCCGAATTCGTTGTTGGTACCGTACGTGATGTCCGCGGCGTAGTTTTCCTTACGCCGCGCATTGTCCATATCTGAAAGAATCGTACCGACCGTAAGCCCCAAATAGGTAAATATGGGTCTCATCCAGTCGGCATCCCGCCCTGCAAGGTAATCATTCACCGTAACAACATGGATACCCTTGCCCGGGATGGCGTTAAGGTACGTTGCGGCAACGCTCATAAGAGTCTTGCCTTCACCCGTTTTCATCTCAACGATTTTTCCCTGATGAAGCACAATGGAGCCGAGAACCTGCACATCGTAGGGACGCTCTCCCAAGGTACGGCGGGCGGCTTCGCGGGCTAGGGCGAAGGCTTCAGGCAGAAGATCGTCAAGGCTTTCACCTTTATTGTAACGCTCACGGAAAATAGTAGTTATATTGGGGAATTCTTCAGCAGGAAGGCTTGCTGCCCATGCTTCTTTTTCATTAACTGCGTGTAATATAGGTAATAGTTTTTTCAGATCCCGTTCATGTTGGGAGCCGAACAGCACTTTAACAATTTTCTCTAGCATACTTTATAATGTAATATATTACTGAAAGATTGACAAGCGGAAAACATGAAGGAATCGGCTGTACGGCTGCATATGAGTCGTTTTGAAAAAACATCGAAAAGATTGAAAAATATGAAAAAATACCCATTTCATTTATTGATGAATAATGGTATAGTACTTTATATAATATGGTAAAAAACCCCAAAACTCGGCGCGACACAGCCGCTTGACAGAGCGTGCGTTTTGGGAAATTCAAAGGAGACATATGCGGGAATGTATGGATGCTGATAATCTGCATAGCCGGCTGAACAAAATTTTGGGACAAATAAAAGCTATTGATAAAGCTGTTGATGAAGATATACCGTGCGAAGACCTATTGATACAGGTTAATGCGGCACATGTTGCATTACATAAAGTAGGACAGGTAATTTTAGAAGGGCATTTGAACCATTGCGTCAAAGAAGGGATCGAACACGGAGATGTTGGGAAGACCATAGCTGATTTTTCAAAAGCCGTTGAGCATTTTTCAAGAATAATGGTATAGTCAAAATAGCAAAAAAATCAACAAGAACAGAAAAAGCGTGGGGTAGGGCGGACGCGCTACCCCCCTGTTTGTAGGGAAAAATTTCCTCGCAACGCCCTAATGATCGGCTAGAAGGAGTATTTAACGCCGATATACGGCTCTACACTTACGGAGTCTGCCCCTCCGATATTGCCAAAGTCAACTCCCCCCCAAATCGTAAAGGAACCCACATACCATTCAACAAAAGGACTGATGGTATAGACCTTAAATTCGGCGTCCGCGTCAATCTCAAGTTCGGCGGAAAACACATCCGCTGCATAGTACAACACAACATTGGTTTCTGAATAATCGGCTTCCGGACTAATAGCCATATTCGCGGTTACTTCAAAACCAAACCCGAAAGGAAACGCAAATCCGGCGGTTGCATACGTACCAAAGGTCGTATCGGGCAGATAACCGATGGGAAAGCCCGCAGTGAAAGCCAGCTCTCCGGCGTTCAGCGCCACGCCGTAGGTAACGCTCGGCTCGAATATGCTTCCATCTCCCGCATCTCCAAATTCCGGTATAGTAGAAAAATTGTTCTCATTGTGAAGGGTAAAGGTGAGTGTTGATGCATTATTCAAAGACAGATTATATCCAATATTTTCTTCGGCATATATATCCTGTGGTACTCCGTCTTCAAAATTGAAGGTATAATCAACTTCGAGAGAAATATCCAACGCATCCTCAAAAAAAGAATGTTCATAGGTAAGCTGCGGAGTAATTCCAAAAATAGCCGTATCCGCCACATCCCCAAAACCCAGTTCGGCTCCTGCGTTAAGCCCAATCTTTTCCTGTGCTACAGAAAAAGCGCATACTAAAACCAGGAGAAACAAAACAAATGAATTTCTTTTCATAATAAATTCCTTTAAAACTCCTTTTCAAAAGCTATATTTTCAAGACGTACGCCCTGATCCGGTATATGTATAATACATATACCCCTATATCTATAGAATAGAATAACAATTACCTTTTGTCAAGCGGTAAGGAGACGCAAACGGGTGGATTAAGCGTTATTTTCTAATAATGAACCGCTCTTGTTATTTCTTTATTCACGCGTTATACTATGCCTATTCCTTCGGAGCGCAACGCATCCTTGAAAATAAACTCTGCCGGGATTTTTTCCTTTCATGTGAAAGCAAATGTATTTTTGGGGCTGTTGTTGCCGATGAATACGGAGATGATGATTATTTCCGTGGCGAAGGAAGAGCGTGATTCGTCGTCTACAGCGTATGCCATTGCATACCGTTATTCATTGAAAAAGAGTATTTGAATAGAGATAGCCTGAATAAAAGCAT
>JAITAN010000033.1 GCA_031284105.1 Treponema sp.
GACAATATCTTTCAGCGCCAAAAATGGAACGTCAGCGGTTGTCATAAAATCATTGTTTGTTTTGGGTGGCTCATTACTCCCAAAGTCTTTAAAAAGGAGAAGCGAATTATAGGGAAGGATGTGATTATTTTGAAAAGCAGAGAAATCAAGATGCGTTATACCGCTGTCGCCATGATCGGACACAATTATTATCCGAGTATTATCCCAAATTCCCGCTTCACGCAAATAGTCGAACCACTTGGCTAATAAAATATAAGAAGCGGAATTTACATGATAGTATTTGAAAGAGTCATTTCCAAAAAAATTTTTGCCTTGGTCGGTTGTCTTTTCCTCAACCGTATAATTAGGATATTGCAAATAAGCCGGATCATGCGTCAAGTCATTGATCATAATAGTAAGAGTACCCCCCCCCCCCCCCGTGTTGGTTATCTTTGTGATGCGGGGAAGATAGAACAAAGCCGTATAATTATCAATAGCCGATTTTGGAACGCCTGAATTTACGGTATAATCCGTAGTGCTCCAGTATCTTCCGTTTTGATAAATAATATCGCGAAAAGTAAATATTGATGTCTCAAGTACGGCGAGCATAAACAAATTACGGCGCAATAATGTATCAAGTTGTATCGGATCGCTATATTTATCCAACCCCAGCACTTCATAAATATATTTATTAGTATATCTTCCAATAATCTTTTCCACCTGAATTCCTCTCTTGCTATAGAAATCGGGATCCAAAGGCTGTCCATAATTTACATAGGGAAGGTTGCTTGCGCTTACATCAAAGTTATGCTCTCTAAAAATAGTCGGTAAAAGAAATATCGCCTCATTATGCTTGTCCCTCATCTTTTCATTGCTTCTTTTATTCATATTATAAGTGGCGTACTCGTATCCTCCGAAAAGCGGAGGAGTTCCAAAGAGCGTTCTTCGATAGAATGCAATAGTATTGGGATAATAAACGAATCCGTCAAAACTTCTGGAGAACTCTGGTTTTTCTTTGAGAAACAACGAGAAATATGAATTTATGGCGCCATCCAGCATAATCACCAAAACATTTTTTTCTGTCTTGCTGAACGTAACAGCCGGAACAAACTCGTTGTTACCCGATGGGTTTTGCAAAGTCCGCTCGCGCAGTTCAATACTCTGCGCTATAGTTGTTTTTATTTGTACGGCTTTAATAACGCATAGAAAGCCGGAACTGAACATACAGATGAACAATAAAGGCGGCAGCCACTTTGCCTTCTTGAAGAAAATAACAAGAAAAACAAAAATAGCAATGACAATACATGCGGAAATATTTACCGCTTGCTTTAACAGCGTATCATGCAAATAAAACCCGTCCCTTATACTGAATGTAAGCGTTTCCGATATAATCCCATAGTTGCCGGTGAAAACAAAGAAATTTGCGAATGTACAAAATGCCCATATAGCGGATACAGCGGAAAGTAACGGTCTTATTTTGGGGGATGTCAGAAAAAAGATATAAATAGTCCAAAACAGAAACAATCCCATGGCCTGTACCGCAGGATAATATAAAATTTGAAATGGAGATGCGTCTGAAATGGACGCAAAATGCACAGGATCCGAAGCCACAAGGTTAATTGGAACGTAGCAGCCGATTAACACCCAGAGGGCGGCGCATGCAAGCAGAAAAACAGCATGTACATACTTCGACTCTTCAAAAAGAAATGAGAACCATTTATTCGCCGCATATTTTATAAATTTGATATATAAAGGAACGCCGCAGAAGAACAAAAACACCGCAACGGAAAATATTTTATTTCTGAACGCCCGCATCGGAAAGTTATAGCGGAAAAAGCATACATATATCATAAACGCCGCGCACAACAGGCAGCCGGCGATATATACAATTCTCAACGGCTTCTTTATTTTGAACATAATATTCTTTACAAGAGAGAAAACGTTGTTCATTGTCCAATACAGGACAAGTGCCGCCGGGGAATTGTATAAAAGCGCAAGAAAAAGCAATGACATCACATATAACTGAATTTTTTCTTTCAGAGGCAAGCCTTTGCTGTAAATAATTCCTGCAATACTATTTATTATTGTCATTAAAATAGGAAGAACATTTATTGAGATCCCGTTTATTGAAAGAAGAGCGTCTGGCGCGCTTAAATCATGGATAAGAAACAAGGGTTTATTATGCAGGGCTTCTAAATGCGATAAAAACGAATACGCGGCTATAAAAAACGGTATTTGTAGTAACAAGCTTAAAGAACTGCGGAGCGCCATAATCGGGTGGTAATGATTCTCCCTGTAATACATGGAAAGAATCATGTATTGCTCATCTCCCTTAAAATGTTTTTTTATAGAAGCTACACGTTTTGCCATTCTTTTTTGAATAGCGCGTTCATTTTGTTGCAATTGTTCAGCTTTTGCATATAGCGGCAGGCAAAGCAGGTTGACAAAAAGGCTTAAAACAGCAAGCGAAAGCGCGGTATTTTCCTTAAAAATTGATACCGATAATATCGCATAGACACATTCGAGCAGCAACTGTATTGGATAAATAATAATAGTAAAAAGAAAATCAAGCATTGCATAGTTCCTTCTGTTTTGCGACTAAAAAATCAACAGTACGCCCGCCTGCCTCTCCGATGAACTGCCACGCGGTGTCTTTTGCCGTTCGCCGTGCTTGCGCGGCGCGAGCGTCTTCAGCCGCCTTCCTGATTATATCCGGCAATTTTTCCAAATCAGACTCTTGCAGTTCTCTCCCGAATGTTTTTACAACCTCAAAGCGCCATGGAGGATGATCAAGATCGCTCGCGTCGTACATTTCGATATTAAAAAAAGCGTTTGTATAAATCACCGGTTTGTCAAACAGGAAGATATAGTCAAAAATAATACCGGAAAAATCTGAAATCATAATGTCAGACTTGGCGAGCGTTTCAAGATTTTCCGCGGAATAATCCCAAACAAGATTGGCGGCGCCTCGGTACCGCTCTTCAAGTTTAACGAGCATGTCTTGTTCACTCTTTTTTGACTGCGGGTGAGGGCGGACAATAATCCTCCATGGCATTTTGACAAGCGGATCGAGCAATCTCTCTCCAAAAACGTTCAAAAGGGAACCGTTCCCCCATGAGGGAGAAACAAGAATGGTAAAAACGCCGTTCGTTTCGCGGTGTCCGCTTTTTATTTTCTCATTGTATACATCAAGGTAAGGGCTGCCTACCACAACGAGTTCTTTTTGTTTTAGTCCCCTCTTCTCTTCAAGCGTGTGTATATCGTCTTTTTGATATTCGCCCGACAACAAGATGGAATCAAACCAGTCGATGCCGAAAAGCCGGTAACAGGTGGCGTCTCCGGTCTCATGCAGAATGTGCGTGTAGTGTTTGACGTTTTTAGAGCGTTTCAGTTGATACACTTCAAGCCCCGGCGTTGTCATAAGGACAATATCCGCCTCAAGCAGATTAAGACGGGCAAATGCGCTGTTGCCTGCGCCGATATATTCTCCGGCAACATGGGTATACATTTCATTGAAAAAAGGATCGTTTTTGGCGGAAGTCAGATAAGAAACGGCTATTCCTCGTTTTTCGAATTCGTTCAGCACCGGCTTGAACACGTTCCAGTATTGATTGCCTTCATTATAAATGACAAAAGAACGACTTGGTTCTGAAACAGCGGTCTTTTTTCCTAAAAAGAAAAACTTTATTTTTATCAGCAGCGTCCGTACAAAAAAATAACATACCGCGGCCAGCCCCATAAAAAGCGAAAAAAGCATACTTCCTGTTCCGGGATCGATATACGCAAAAAGAGGAGGCGTACATAGTATGAAAAAGAAAATCAGCCACGCCGCTTTAAGCGTTAGTAACCTCCGCGGTCTTGTTTTACCGCGCAAAAACAGGCGTATCAAGGAAAAATCTCCTCGTCTTGACATCACGCGCCATGAAATGATCAGAATAATTCAGGGTATGCGTACAGACTTCATGCAAACCGCGCTCGGGGTATATCGTTTTGACGATTCTTTCTTTATAAGAATCCGGGGACAATTCAATAATCTCGTTGACATTCGTGCTCCGCCCATAATCTTTCAGACAATCTTGAGCCGGGCGGTATATTTTCCCGTCATGTACAAAAAGAGCGCCCGCCATACGGCTGTTTCGCGCATCAGAACAAACAGGATTGCGCGGGTGCGGCGTCCATGCGTCCGAAGGAAACCTATCCGCATAAAAAAGAAACAGGTTGCCGTTGCAGTTTCTCCCTTCTCCTCCAACACTGGTAAACAGGTAGTATTTTTCATTATGCTCAAAAACAACGCTATCCACCGCTTCAATTCCCGAAACAAGCGTCATTTCATGCCGCCACGTATACGGGAAGTCAGCGGCGCGGTACACGTCTATCGTCTTGTTTTCATGGGTTTCAGGTATCATATACCACTCATTTCCAGTACGAAACACATTCGGAAACGACAGGTGGTACGGTTTTTCCAATATAGAAACAAACGGCGAGAGCGTCATGCCGGGAAACAATTCAAATACGCCTAACGTGCCTTTGCAGCCCTTGCCTTCGCCGATCTGTTGTTCCACAAAAACATAGGTTTTCCCGCGATCCTCAATGACAAACGGATCCGCCCAGAAACGATCTCTAGGAGGCGTAATCGTCTTCAGGCGCGAGCCGTCAAGTCCGCATATAACCGGCATCCATTGTTCACGAAAAAAAGTACGGATAATCTTGCGTTTTATACGGGCAAGGGTGATTGGTTTCATTCTTATCTCTTAATTATTATTGAAAAAAGTAGATTGGACTCACTGATCAGGCGGCTCCTTTTCAGGCTTACCGTTTCTGCGTTTATTACCCAATCTACTTAAACAGATTAACATATCGGCAGAATTTTGTCAAACAGTATATCAGAATTAGCTCAAAAGCGTTCAAATTTCACACCGTCTTCCTCATGCGCTGCCCCGGCAATATGTCGAAAATCCTCTTGTTCTTTCGGCTCCCCTGCCGGACGCTCATATCGTCCACATAGCCTGATCCGCTTTAGCCCCGAAACGTATACCGCTGTTATGCGAAGTTGTCCCGTACTCCATTATTCTTTTTTCATTTTCTTTATAAAATATTTTAAAAACAATTTTCAAATGGATTCTTTACCCTAATATAAATTGGGAGGTTCAAAGCCGCCCTGTCCATAGTCATTTTTTCAGGAATTACTGCCGATTTGATGAAGCTGCCATATATAGCCCCAGGGGTCTTTTTGCATTGAAGTTTTAGACCCCGATGGTAATGATGACATCCGGACTTCCTGAATTTCCAGTATTGTGGTGAATCCTGCTGCTACGGCTTTTTTGAACACCTCATTGATGTCATCAACCGCCAAATTAAACCACAAAAACCCACCCTGTCCTTCTTTTGGAGCCGCAAGAAAAGCATCGGGATTTTCATCCAGCATATGAAAACGGGTTCCAAAAACGGTAAAAACTACTTCATTAAGCCCTTTTTCAAGGGATGACTTTTCCACCGCTTCAGCGCCAAAAACCTTACGGTAAGTCTCAAACGCCGTAAGAACATCAGGCGCTACAAAATCAATCTCAACACTTGTCATAGAATTTTCCTCCAAACGTATTTTACACTTACACAATGCTTTTCGGCAATAGATTTTTCAAAAATCTTTTCAATTCATTATTCCAACCAATCTTATGGACAATTTCGCATAACGTTTCGGCGGTTATGCTCACGCTTTTGCAGCCCCGCAACGCCGTGAGCGGAGCAAGGCGCGGGAGGCTGCCGGCCGAACGCACCTAGGAAACGGCAGAATGGAGCGAATACATACCGGATTATGTACCAAATATTTTTAACGCGTCTTCTTTTGTCTTTACGAATAGTATTTGTTTCATTGCTTTCCTACATAAAACCGCTCAACGATTTGCTTTTTATATGCTCAAAGTCTCCAATTATCGTCATCCTCTTATGATAAGTTGAAACCTTTTGAACTATTTTTCCGGCAATCCCCGTGGATAATTGGAACAGGCTCATATTGTCTCTTTTTACTATTATTGTTGAACAATTATTTGCAAAGAATAAAAAGAATAAACTGAAAAATCATCCGCCTCTTTTAAGACAACGGTACCGCCGGCAATTTCCATAAGATAATTTCCTCCGGCGATTGTTTATAATATATCGCAGGCAATACGGCAAGATGGATTCATCCGGTTATTTTTCCTAGTACCATATACAGGATGGTTCCGCCGAATATGCTGATGAGGGTATTACGCTTCCACACGTAGGAGGCGGCGGTAAAAGCCGCGCCCGCAGCAAGCGGCGCACATGCGAAAAGGATACCGGTAAGGCTGTCGTTTTCCAATACCGCGTCTTTGACCGGCGCGGCCATGGCGTTAAAGGCAAGCGCAGTCATGGCAACCGGCGGCGCCACTCTTTCAACAAAAGTAAGAAATGCGGCAAACGGTGAATTGTTCTGAACGGCACCGTCTTTTTCTTTGTCCCGGAAGAGTAGAAATGGAAACACCCGGCAGAAGAAAATGATCGCGCCCATGACAACGGTTAAAACAAGGGCTTTTTGTACGCTAATAGCGCCGCCGGCAGCGCCGCTCACGCTATCCATGCGGACCCGCTATGGCGAATAATTCGGCGGCGCGGAGAATGGGATCGCTTACATTGATGCATTGGGAAAGCCGCATCAGATATCATCCTCACAGCTTCTGAAAGGCATTGCCGCAAGCCCGTTTTTCGCGTATAGGGGCGTCGGCCCCCATTTGATCCACGCATAGCGCACGCGCACCGGGGCCGCCGCTTTATCCGAAGAAGCGCACACGGTTCCGCCCTCGATTTTCGCATCGGCCTTGTAGTACCTGCCGTCTTCACCGGCAACTTCAAAGCCCTCCAGTTCACCGCGGCTTTCAAGCCCGATCTCCGCGTTGGCAAAATACACGCGGATAGCCCCGCCTTCGTTCTCGGCTTTGCGGAAAACAGGCCCATCGGCAGGCGACTCTCTGCCGTACGCCTTTTTAAGGGCCTGCAACGCAAGTCTAAAACCAACGGTCTGCTTGTCAAGCGGATGAATATTATCGAATTCGCCGCGGTCAATGATAACCGCCATGCCCGTATTGGCGACAAATCTCGACACTTTATACTGATTCTCCCGTATGATGCACCACTGCTTACTGTTCTCAAGCCCCGCATCGCATTCTTCCTTTGTCGCATACATGGGGAGCTGTACAAACAAGAACGGCATATCCCGATTGCCCCAGTCCCCGCGCCATTGCCCGATGAGGTAGCACATCAGCTCCGCATAATCATCGGCCCGGTCCCAGTCTTCTTCCCCCTGATAGTAGAGAAACCCTTTCATGGCAAAAGGAGCGATACGGCGTACCATGGAATGATAGAGGTTGCTTGGACAATAGGGACTCTTCCTGCCGGCGGGTTGGGGCCATGGACACTCCCCGTATTCGGCCTTCAGCGTTTCCCATGTAACGGCAGGCTCGCGCTTCCGGCGCTCCTGTACGCGGGACTCCCACACGCGCTGATACGCAAAATAGGCTTCCATTTCGGCTTCCCACTGCTCATCGGTTTTATCGCCGATACGCGCCGCGTAATCGTCAAGACATTTTTGACCTGCTTTGCTTCGCCGCAGTTGTTCCTCGCTCATCCAGCAGCTTATGGACGTACCGCCCCAGTTGCAGCCGATGATCCCGATAGGCACGCCGGTCTCTGCCGCAACCGTACGCGCGAAGAAATACGCAACCGCGCTGAGCGCGCCGGCCGTTTCCGGCCCGCACACGTTCCACCCGTTGTTCCGTTCGGCTTTCAAAAAGGCGTCGTCAACAACCGCCTGTTTGACGGCTTGATATATACGGATATTGACATTCGCACACGCGGCAAGCTCTTCTTTGCCGTTCAGGCTGTTCTGTAGTTCCAGTTCCATGTTGCTCTGCCCGCCCGCAAGCCATACATCGCCGGCGATGACGTTTTTGAAACGGATTTCCGTGTCTCCATCGGACGCGCGCAGACTGTCCGTAACGCCCGCATGTTGCGGCGGAAGGAAACACCGCCATTTCCCATTACGCACAACCGCTTCCGCCTTACCGGTACCAAACCGCACCGTAACGGTTTTCCCTTCAATGCCCGTTCCCCACACCGGAACGGGCGTCTCCCGTTGCACTACCATATTATCTGAAAAAATAGGAACGATTTGTAACATTGCCATACATACCTCTTGAATAGTAACGTGATTAGTACTATACGGCGGCTCGCAGCGAACCGCCCATACAATTTTATCGACCAGTATAGTACAAAACAAACAAACATAAAAGCCCAGCCGGAGGCTGTTCCCTAAGCTTCGGTGTTGTATCAAACGGCGGACGTACGGCAGCAGCCGGAGGCTGTTCCCTAAGCTTCGGCGTTGTAAGTAAGGGCGGCAGTACGGCTTTCCCAGCCGGAGGCTGTTCCCTACCTTCGGTGTTATAAGTAATGGCGGCGTACGGCTTTTTGCCTACAGCCAGCCACAGGCTGTTTCTAACTTTCGGCGTTGTAAGCGCGGCGTACGACTTTTTGCCTACGGCAGCCGGAGGCTGTTCCATAACCTTCGGCGTTGTATCAAACGGCGGACGTACGGCTTTTTGCCTACAACTAGCCGGTATAACTCCGGGAATATTCCCAATAACTCCGGGAATATCTCCAATAAATTCGGGAATATCGCCAATAACTCCGGGAATATTCCCAATAAATTCGGGAATATCTCCAATAAATTCGGGAATATCTCCAATAAATTCGGGAATATTGCCAATAACTCCGGGAATATCCGGCATATCTCCGCTTGTTTCGCTTATACTTTCCCTTATGTTGCCGATAAGCGAAAGTAGGACGCGCGGCGCGATAGCCCTATCGCGGCGTTTCCTCATACGTTTACAAAGGAGGATGCTATGGCTGATTTTATTCCCGCAGCGGATGCTGATTTTGCCGAATGGGTCAAGAATTTTGGGGACCAAACGTCTCAACATCAGGCCGAATGGGGCTTGCCGCTTGATAAAACCACCGCGCTCAAGGCTCATATTGATGCGTTTCTGGTCGTTTTTGAGAAAGCGGTGGGACCCGAAGCGACAAAAGGCGACATTGCGCTCAAAACCAGCAAGCGTAAAGCTCTTACCAAAGAGGTTCGGGATTACAAGAACAAGTACATCGACCCCAATGATGCCATCGGCGTGTTTGAACGCGACCTGCTCCGGCTGCCGCAGTTGAACACCGACCGCACGCCCAAGCCCGCGCCGAAGGATGCGCCCGAATGTGAGGTTTCCTTTCCCGGACCGCGCCGCGTGCATATACGGGTCCGCCGCGCCGGTTCAAAAACATGGAGGAGGGACCCCAATGCCGCGGGAGCGGTCATTGTCTACGACTTCTGCGATGAGCCGCCGGTAAACCACAAGAGTTTTACGAACTCGCTCTTTTGCAGCAAACCGCGCTTTTCATTCGAGTTTCAGGAAGAGGACAGGGGGAAGAAGCTCTACTTCTCGATCTGCTGGCAGGCAGGCGGCGGGGACAAAAGCCCGTGGAGCGATCTTGAAAAAGCCGTCGTTCCCTGATGGAATGGGAAGCGAATCCGCGCCTTTTACGGCGCGGATTTTTTATTGAGGACGCCCGCGGTTAATGAACGCATAGGCGCTCACACTTGTAACTTCCAACCACGATTCCCGCGAAACATACAAACGCCGGCATGTCTTGTTCCTTATCCCCTCGCAGGAGCAATCCGCATTCGCCGCGCCGTCTTGGAGGTAACCGCCCACTCTTCTTTATGGCTATTATGCTTTATTAGTCCCCGTCTTTTCTAAATTGCTACATGAGAATTTTTTATAATCTTTGTCTTGCTTTTTCTCATAAAGCAAGATACTATAATAGTATATATTAAGAGAGAAGGTAGGCGTTATGGACGGATTATCATTAAAAGAACGTTACGGG
>JAITAN010000103.1 GCA_031284105.1 Treponema sp.
GCCGTTAATTTGGTTTCGTAATCCGTAAACAAAGTTTGCAAATTCGTTACCTCCGATTGTGGGACATTCCATGCGGCCGCGTTTGCCGCGAGAACCGCGATAAAGTTGCGGATCCACGCAAGGAAAGCGTTGTCGCCGCGAGGGATGTCCGTGTGTTCTTTAGCCATATACTACTCCTTCTCCTGTATAGAGTTTGAATGTATAAACCAAACCGGAAACTCCGGTTGAGAAAACAGATTTTTGGTTATGCGCGATGAAGGGATTGTTATGTCCGGCGTTTTTTTGGTTAGGCTCGACGAGACGTTTGTTATACTAAACGAGACGCTCGTTATGCTTAACAGGACTTCCGTTATGCTTAACGGAACATTCGTTATGGTAAACGAGGCTCTCGTTATGGTAAACGGAACCTTCGTTATACCTAACGGGACTCTCGTTATGCTTAACGGAACATTCGTTATGCCTGCTGAAACGCCCGTGTGTCCGTTCAGGACGTGCGGGCGGGGAATCGGGGGCTTCACGGCACTTCGTTATTAACGCGGGAAATACGGCCGCGGGGACGAGAACATATATGCCGGTTTTACGCGCCGGTTCGCTTATAAAGGGGTTGTTAGTGTTTACGGTATAAGGAGTTCCGGTTAAGAACGGGGGAGGCAGCGGGGGCTATCGCGCCCCGTCAAGGTATGTAGCGGTTTGTTCACTTTTATCAACGCTCCTTTTTAAGCTTGGCCCGTACAGCCGTTAACACTCCGGCTTTGGGAAAATGACTTATGATTGATCAAATATCATTATCGCTTGTTACGGCACGCCGCTCCTTGCGGTACATACGCGCCGCGCGGCATGGTATGGCGCTTGTACTTTGTACGCAGCGAGAAGGTTCCGCCTCACTACGTACAAAAAACCGCTTAATATGCCGGGCTGAAATATTGAAAATACACGGTAAGAAAATCGTCTTTCAGTTTATCGCTCGTAATAAAATGCGCGCTTATTTTTTGTTCCATAACGTAGCTTAACCAAAAAGAAGAATATGCGCTTTCGATATAGCCGGCGTTTGTTTCATCCGCGTGTTTTTCTTCCACCGGATATAATATCAGCACGTTGCCGCCGATTACAATGGGCTTTGACGCGGTATTCAGCGGCGTAGAAAAGGCGGTTTGCCAAAAATTCTCATTCATATTCGCTCCGGAAAGTTCCGGAATAGACGTATCAAGAGGCGGAAGGAGCTGATTACCGCCGTAATTAAGGGGAACCGGTCCGAAGTGTTTCTTCTCAAGTTCCCTCTCGCCGGCAACCGTATCGAAACCGCGCGCTTGACTATCCATGGCAAAAGAGCCGGCTTCTTCGATAAACCAGTCTTCCACCCGCCCGCGCTCAAAGTCCATGATGTAGGCTTTGATTTTTTGAACAACCGCAGTATCTGACGTATCCGCAGGACTGGGGTATTCTTCCGCTCTAAAAAACGTCCAGCCTGCATCCGTTCTTATAATGGAACTGAAATCCCCTTTGGTAAGCGCAAGCACGGCATCGCGCTCCGCTGCGACCGGTATTTCCGAGCTAAGCTCAAACGCCATCTTAATGCCCATATCGCCGCCTTTTTCAGCAGTAGACGTATCAACGGAGTGGTTCTTCGCCGCTTCCTCAAAGGTTGTGGTACCGTTCCTGATACTTTCTAGTACTTGTCCGGCTTCGGATTCGCTTGTTTTTATGGCGATCTTTGACAAGTGAACCGTTTGAAAGAGCGCGGCGTTTGAAGCTGCAAAAGCCTTTATTTCCGATTCGGGGTAGGCGTCCAAAGAAAAAGAAACCATTTCAAACGTCCGTTCCGGCGAAGCCATAGCCTTAATAAAAGGCGCTTCTTTGGAAGAGACCAGCAAACCGGTCATGTCGCCGGCGTAGCGTTCCTTGATAAGTTCGTCATAAACCTGCCTCCACAGCGCGGCGCGGGAGGCGTTATCTAGTTGCCGGTACTTGCTTACCGAGAACGTACCGTTATCTTGAAACTGGGGCAGGCTTGCAACCTCACGATCCACCGCCTCATCGGGAATGGTATACCCTGCGAGCTGCATTTCCTGAAGAATTGCGGTATGAACCACCGTTTGTTCAAACGCGCCCCGCCAAATCTGGTAGTCCAGATACGGGTTGCTGATATCCTGCCCCGCATTCTGCTGATTCCTTGTGATGGTTTCCCGTATTTGAGCAAAATACCCGCCCGGTATATACGTTATGGGCGTTTTATCGTACGTACCGAACGTCAAATTAGACGAACTGCCTAACCCCACGCCCGGAACAAACGCCGGAACAAACACAAACGCAATAATGACGATAACCAACACAAGAATGGTCCCTATAAAAACAGCGGGATGCGCCTTAAACTGGCGTTTAAGCTCCCCTTTTGACGAATCTTTCGTTTCGAGAAGCGGTTCTTTTTCTTTAGAAGGCATGTTTTCCTCTCATATCAACTTTAAGTGCGCTATTCTATCATACATACCGATTGCGTGTCAACGAATCCGCCTGCCCTGTGATTCTCTTTTATAAAAAATCTCCGGCGGTATACGGTAGGTCAGACCTCATGAAAAAAGAGCGCCTCATTAAAGCAAAATGCCGTATCACAGACCAAGGTCTGACCTACCGCGCGCCGGAGGTGCGGGCCGCGCTCCCCCGCGGCTTTTGCAGGCGGACGGCTAAACGGGCTATCAGGTATACTTCCGGGGATACGTGCGTAAAGAACAGGAAGCGTTAAGCCGTAAAGGCGCGGGCAAACATTCCCTTGATACCCGCGCCGCGCGCTATTGCGCATATTACAAACGCACGATCCGCGTTTTTGTCAACTCTTCGGCGCTCTCCGTAACCAGCACATCGTTCTCAAACCGGCATCCTCCAAGCGCCGGATCGTATAAGCCCGGTTCAATAGTGAAGATCATGCCGCGTTGCAAAATCCACGGATTTTCAGACGCGCTCCTCAGAAAGGGCGCTTCGTGTATTTCAAGTCCCACGCCGTGTCCCAGTCCATGCGGCAGGGTTTTTCCATGCTTACCGTACAATTCATCAACGGCTATGGCAATGTCGCGGCCGGAAACGCCGGGCTTTACCATGGCGAGCGCCAGATCGTACGCCTGTTTCATAAGGGAGAGGAGCATTTCCTGCTCGGGCGCGGCGTCCTGAACAAAGGTCATGGTAACATCGCTGGCGTACCCTTGGTATGTAAGCCCAAAGTCGAGAATGGAAAGCCCTTTTGCCGTGAACGGGGCGTCCGTATATCCGGGAAAAGCGTGAATACCGAAACTCCGGGAGGGACCTGCGGCCAAGGTTTCAAAACTGGTACCTTCACACCCCTGTTTTCTCGCCTCGGCTTCGATGAAAAGCGCAACATCGGTTTCGGTCTTGAGCGTTTTGTCTTTCACGTTTTTTTCCAGGCTCTCTATTATGCCATTGGTAATGAAAGAAAGCGTTCTGTAAATACGCATTTCTTCCTCATCTTTAACCGCGCGCCTTTGTTCAACCTCCGCGGCGATTCCATTGCTCCGGCACACCAATTCATAATCAGCCAGCTCTTTCTGATAGTTCAAGAAAAGCGGGTGCGGCGTTACCGCGGGCGCTTCGATGCGGCTATGCGCTTTTATATGAAAATACTCCGCTGCGCGCGGAAGGGCTTGTATGGCAGCGCGTCCGAAATCGTTGTACGGCGCAACCGCGTCCGCATCGGCAAACAGATGCGCCATGTTGATATCCCACGGCATAAGCAGGCTTTTTCCGTCCGCTGCGGACAGAAATAACAAGGCGTCGCCCGGCTGACCGGTAAGCCAGCGGATCGCGGGATCGCGTCTTCCCTCGGTATCTTCAAACATGACCAAAGCGATATTTTCTTTAGCCATCCAATCGTATATTGCTTCACGGCGTGTTTTGTACGTATTCATAAACAGAGTATGCCATGTTTTGCGAGGTTTGACAAGGTTTTAAAATTTCTGATTTGATTGCCTAATGGAAAAAGGGGGAAAGGGAAAAGCGCGCGTGCGGCGCCGGCGCATGGCCTGCCCGCTGCGGTCCACGGTATGCAGGCATATGAAATGATGAAAATATAGAAAACAAGGACGAAATGTTAGAAAAACGGCTGCCGATGGTGTATAATATACCATAGAGGAAGGAGATCGTATGAGTAGGTGGTTATGGATTTCTTTAGGATTCCTGCTGGGGAGCTGCGCTACCGCCGGCAGGACGCCGTATAACGATGAGGGCGTGGTTGTTTCCCTTGATCGGGCGATTCTCAATGCCGCGGAGATAATCAAGGCGGATTTGGAGGAGGGAACAACCATAGCGGTACTTGATTTTAATTCGGGCGGCGGTAAGCTCGACGAGTATGTGATGGAGGAACTGGAAATCGCCTTGGTCAGCGGAAAAAAGCTCGATGTGAAAGAGAAAAAAGCCATTGATCAGGTGAGACAGCAGAAGCTGCTGCAATTACAGGGGGATGTAAGCGACGATACCGCGGCGGCAATCGGCAAGGAACAGGGCTGGACGGTTATCATATTGGGGAATCTCTTTGATATGAAAGATACCTACCGGTTCAGGATACGGGCGGTTAAGGTGGTGGAAGGCATAATAGCCACGGCCTATGCCGTAGATTTAAGCATCGGCGATAGGAAGGCGCGGAACCTGCTTGATGGAAGGAAGCCGCCGCAGCTCCCCTTGCAGACCGAAGCTCCGGCGAAAGATGATGCGCCCCTTCAGAGCGGCCTCGCGAAGAAGGGGTATATAGATATGCCGCTACATGTCGCATGGGATGAAGAATCTATAGGCGGCGGATTCGGAGGGGGTTTCTATTTCTCTCCGCTGCCCTATGTCGCCGTTGGTATGGATGTTATGGATACCGCTATCACTTTCACCGGCAGCAACAGCGATATAATGAGTTTTCTCCCTGTCCATGCCGGGGTCTTATTCCCGGTAACGAAACGCATTTCTGCTGCGTGTTACGGGACCATGCATTGGCTTGGAGTGACGGATGGGAAGTATGAGCCGCTTCTCCATGGCGAGACTTATAAGACCGCTAGCGGCGATGATTCTTGGGGAGGCGTGTTTATCACGCCCGGGATTAAAGCCGGCTTGTTATTCGACTTAAGCGACGGAGAAGGAATAGGTTTATCGCTCATGTATAAGGGGTATTGGTTTAGGGACCGGTATGTCAACGCCGTAGGGCTTGGAGTCTTTGCGGACATTATATAGTCTCGTCCGCCTTGTATAGCCGCGGTCGGTGAAAGCGGGTTTGTCTGCGGGGGCCGGTTCCCTCGCGGCAAGCCCGCTTTTTTGTTGTTCATTATCACTGCCCTCGCCGCAGGTTAGGTCAGACCTCGCCGTACGGAACGCGACTTTCAAGTCAATAGTCTAAACTTTCAAGTCAATAGTTGAAACTATCAAGTCAATAGCCACGACTATCAAGTCAATAGTCTAAACTGGACTTCCCCCGATATGATGGACAGTAGGTTAAGCAGTGCTGTAATGTGTGCTATCGGTATAGCATAGCCGAGCGCCGAATGTCTACGGCGCTTATTATAATACAGTTCAATATACTCAAATACCGCTACCCTCACCTCCTCTTTTGAGTGTCTCCCTTCCGCCTTATCCACTTCCGCTTTTAACGTCTTAAAAAAACTCTCCGCACGGGCATTGTCCCAACCGTTCCCTTTCCGGCTCATACTCTGTCTGACTTGCGGACACCACACCGCCGGCGCGTCTCGAAATTCTTTACCGCAATACCGTACTCCCCGGTCCGAATGAAAGAGGAGACCGCTCTTCGGCTTGCGGTTCGTGCGGGCCGTCATAAGCGCGTCGCACACATGACCGGCTTCCATGTCTTCCGAAAATGCCC
>JAITAN010000177.1 GCA_031284105.1 Treponema sp.
TGTATATGGTGTTTGCGGGTGCGGATCTGTTGAAATGGGCGTGGGCGATGAGACCTGTACAATGGGCTACCGGAGTGGGATAGGGGGAGTGGGTCCTTTTTCATGGGAATAGGGAAAAAGTCCAGTTAAACGACGTAAAAACGACTTACCATGGGAGCTTTCTCTTGTCCGATGAAACACCTTCAAAACCGTTTCCCGCAATTAATCTGTGCTTCCCTTTCTTATGTCAGGGGTCAGACACAGGCGGCGTCATCCTTCCTTCACCCAACATAAGTGCACACCACCACCCGCCACGGGTGCGTATCCTCACCTAACATGGATGCGTACCGGCGACCGTGCCGTATCCAACCTAGATTATGCCATGGGTCAGACACAGGCTAGGTCAGAAACCCGAACCGTCGAACCCTGTGAAGGGGATACATCGGGGGATATTTGCGTTGATTTTTCATGGAGAGGTAGAAATCATGCGCGGTAGCCGCCTAGATATTTCCGTCCTGCCCCATGCCGAAGGTGCTGTAATTGCCTGTGGCTCGGAAGTTTTGGCGGAAGCTACCTGACTGGGAAGCAGAAAACGGCTTGCCGTGAGGAAAATCAATGGGTCTCTTGGCGAACTTATACGTCAGGGGACTATTGCGTTTTTCTTTTCTTGACACGCCGCCGGGGATTTTCTACCCTTTCACCGCACCCGCGGTAAGTCCCTTGATAAATTGCTGGCTCATCGTGAGGTAAAGGGCTATGACCGGTACAGCGGACAGGGTCAGCACGGCAAGCACCTTTGACCAGTCGGTCTGGTATTGTCCGAAAAGCCGCGTTACGCCGAGCAGCACGGTTTTTGCGCGGTCATCGTTGATGAAGATCAGGGGAAACCAGAGGTCGTTCCAGAAGGGGACGAGGTTGTAGATAGCCACCGTCGCCAAAGCGGGGCGCAACAGGGGAACGATTATCATGGAAAATACCCGAAAACGGCTTGCGCCGTCAATAACCGCTGCTTCGGTAAGCTCATAAGGTATTGCCCGGATAAACTCGGTTAGAATGAAGATCGCCACCGGCACACCCATAGCGATGTAAATGGGAAGCAGCGACCAGATCGTGTTCAGCAGGTTGAAAAAGCGGACGAGTTCCAGAAGTCTGATCGAGGCGATTTTAATAGGCAGCATCATTCCCGCTATAAAGAAGAAGTACAAGGCGCGGGAGAATTTTCCACGCCATGAGGCAAGGGCGTAGCTTGCCAAGGCTCCTACAATGAGCAGAAACACAAGGGACAGAATGACCGCCATGAGGCTGTTTCTGAAATAGAGAAGAAAGTCCCCGTCTGAAAGGATCGCGCCGTAATTGGAGACATTCCACTTTGCGGGGAGGCCGAAGGGGTTCTGGTAGATGGCCAGCCGGTCTTTGAACGAGTTTATCACCATGACCCACAGAGGGAAGATAACGATCAACGACCACACTATCAAAATAGCGTGAGACGGTATGTTAAGGCGTTGGACTTTGAGCGTTGTTTTCATGCTAATCCTTCCCTTGCGTGGCGCGGAGAGTCGGAATTACGCCGAGGCACAACACGAGGAAGGTGATCGTTGCGATAGCCGCGCCGAGTCCCGGATCGGGAATACCTACCGGGTGCTGTCCGGCTATACCCACGCGGTAAAACAAAGTGCCGATCAGGTCGGTCGCGTAATTCGGCGCGCCGTTGACATTTTCCATGGCGAAAACCACGTCAAAGGCGTTGAAGTTATTTACAAAGGTAAGAATAGCGATCATACCCGCCACAGGCTTTATCAGGGGGAGCTTAATCCGCCAAAAAATCTGGCGGCTGCTTGCACCTTCAATGGTGGCCGCTTCAAAATAGTCATCGCTGATATTACGCAGGGCGGCCACAAACATCATCGTGGGGATACCTATCCACTGCCAGCACGACACAAATGCCACGCAGGTAAGGGCCGTGGTTCGATCTCCGAGCCACGGCCTCACCAGAAAACTGAGACCGATCTTGTCCAGAAACGGTCCGCTCCACACCGGATTCAGCAGCAGTTTCCACAGGTAGCCCGTTACCAGCACGGCAAGCGTTACCGGTATGAATATGATAGTCTGGTAGCCGATGCGGAAACGCATGAACCGGTTGGTCAAAATCGCGGCAAAGAGGATGCCGAGGCAGTTTTGAACTGCCATATGGATCAGGAAAAAGTAAAAGGTATGCCCGAAAGCGCCCCAATACCGCGCCGAATACTCATGCACGGTAAAGAGCTTTTTGAAGTTATCAAAACCGACAAGACTGCGTCCGATTCCCGCCGAACCGGTGTACAAACTAAGCCGCAATGAGTCAAGCAGCGGCCATGCCATAAACACAACGTAAACAACTAATGCGGGCAATAAATAAGGAAGCCAGGTAAGGAAAACCTGTCCTTGGGTCAATTTCTTCTTCATAAATACAAGCCTGCCTCTTTGTAAGTTTGAAGGAGATCTCCCTAGAGGGAGATCTCCTTCCCTAGCTCCACAATCTAAAATTTCGCCCTCATAGTGTCGGCGGCTGTTTCCATAGAATCCGCAGCCTGTTGCGGGCTTATCTCGCCTTTGATTACCTGAATCACAGCCTGATTCATCGGAGCGTACAGGTCGAGGAATTTCGGCCACACAAAACGAGCGTCGGTGTCCTTGCCGGTATTCAGGGCAAGGAATTCATTGGCGTGAGGATCGGTCAACTGAATCGGGAAGTTGATCATGGGGAAGTAACCGAGGGGCAGCTTCTGGGACGCGATGGTCGCGCCGTCTTTTGATGCAAGCCATGCGAGAAAATCGCGGCATTCCTGCTGGTATTTGCTCGCCTTATTATAGGTAATCGCCATATCGGGGTGGAAGGTGATGAGCGTTGCCCTGCCCTGAGGGGCGGGCATGGCAAACACGCCCCAGTCAAAGCCGGCGTCTTTGTACACGCCCGCGGTCCACGATCCGTCCATGAACATCACGGCCTGCTGGGTGTTGAACAGCACCTGCGAATCGTTGTAGGTTACGGACTCAAAGCCCTTGGGAAGGTACTTTGCGACATCGGCCATCGCCTTAAAAGAAGCCGCAAAATTTGCATCATTGAGCTTCTTTTCACCGGATTCATACAGCACGCGATCCGCCGCTCCGCCTACAAAGTTCGGCAACATGCCGAGGTAGAACACTTCGAGAATGTCCCACTCCTCCGCTATGCCGTTTGCGAGCGGGGTATACCCCTTAGCGGTAAGCGTGCCGCAAAGCGTAAGAAAATCCTCCCATGTTTGGGGAATGGCAAGTCCTTCTTGCTGGAAAATGGTCTTATTATAGTACACCGCGTGGGAGACTGCAGCAAAAGGCACCGCGAACATCCTGCCGTCGCCCATTTGCCACGGAGCGCTGTTTGATGCGGTGAAATTTTCCTTGACGCCGGGAATGTCCGAACAATCTCCAAAATAGCCCGCGTTGAACAGCTCTTGCCCCGGAGCGTAAGACCGCGCGTACATGAGGTCGGGTCCCGTGCCGCTATCAAGTTGCAACCGGAGGGTTGCATTGTAATCCGGCGGATTTGTCGGCCGGAATTGAATCGTTACATTCGGCTTGAGTTTTTTGTACTCGTCCAATAGATTTGACATCTGAGCCACATCGTCCGCCCGCCATGATCCCATGGTCAGGGTAACATTCTCCTGCGCTGCCTGCGCCGGTCCTGCCTCCGCCTGAGGTTCCTTTTTCGTACAAGAGCCGAAAGAAAGCAATACTCCTGCAAGCGCCGCTACTCTTACCAAAATGATACTTGTTTTCATAAAATCTCCTTATTATATGAAAATAAAATAAAGAAAAGACAACGAAGAAAAAATGACATGTTATAAAAGATCACCATAGCCGTCAAATGCCCCATTGCCGCAGCCCAATCACAACCCGGAACGGGAAGCAAGCAAAAAAACTACTGTTGCAAAAGCCGTAGTTATCGTTCTGGACGTATAAAACTCTTTTCTTTTAATCTATATGGTATACTCATAAAACAATCCGGTCAATAGCCCGATCAAGCATTTTTGAAAAATTGTATATGCAAAAATCATCTCTATCATTAAGGAAAGCGGAAAAAATAAGAAGCCGCATTTATCGTATCAGCCCTCTATCTCCCATTCCTTTACCATAAACAGGCTGCTAGACCTTAAACTTTGAGACTTCCTCAACGAGAGTGTTGATATTAGCCTTGTTCTTTTCACTGATCCCGTTAATGTCGACGACCGTGCTGTTTATCTGATCCGAACTGCCTGCTATTCCGGTTATCCCTTCATCAATCCTTCGGGTCAGCCCTTCAAGGTTGCTGCTTTGCGCTAATACCGCTTTACACTCTGCACTCATGTCCTTTGAGGCTTGGTAAACCCCAGTGGTAACTTCGTTTAAGCGGGATACGGCTTCCAAAATGCTTTTGCTGCCGGTTTTCTGTTCCTCCATAGCGTTCAGGAC
>JAITAN010000230.1 GCA_031284105.1 Treponema sp.
GTGAAAAACGAGCAGGAGGTGAAGGTAGAGCTGCGGGGCATGACGTTAAGCCCGTCGGTAACGGTACGCGGGCAGATTCTGAGTGCGGAAACCATGACCGCGCACAACACGTTTGACAAACCGGATACGGTTACGCTCAAAAATTTTAGCGGCGTAACGGTTGACGGCGCTCGTCTTGCGCTGATGCTTCCTCCTATGTCGGTGGTAACGGTGGAGCTTGCGTGAGCATCACGCTGTACGACGTGGCCGCGAATTACCACGTCGTACAGCCGGCGTAAAAGCGCAGCCCGCTGCGGCAGCCGTGCAGCCCGCTATGCGGTGGAACAATCCATCAAGGAGCGGGCTTTTGAGCCGAGTATTGATGGCCTCCGTTTCGATGGCAGGACCGTGTCCGGCGAGTGGGCCGTTATATCCTCGTTGATCGAGGAGTACAAACCCAGTTTTGAATGCGGCGTATTCGGCGATCAGACGAGCGCCAAATTTGATGAATTTCAAGCCAAACTGCAAGCCGCAGGGCTTGCCGGACTGACGGCAGAGTTCCGCACTCAGTATGCCGCATTTTTGAAAAACAACTAGAGCATCTCAGACCCCTAGGGCAACTTTGATTAACTTGAAGCTTCGCCGCCTACGGTGGCGAATGTACATTCGCATAAATCGGCGCGTCCCTAGGGGATAAACAGGCGCGGCCTGTTGCTGAACTTCACTGTTGATGTCGGATGCCGCGGGCCTGCCTGTTTCTAAGTTGCGGCGTTGTATCCGAAGCGGGGTACGGCTCTAAAGTCTGAAAAAAGCAGGGGTCGGCCATGACGGGGAGTCTTCCATGATAAAAGAAACGCCTCTTAGGTCTCAAGCCTTGCTTTGTAGCCGGACGTAACCTCGGTAGTGTAAAAGATCAGACTGTTTACCTGTTTTATACAACAAACGCGGATCAAGGTGTAATCATAATGAATAGAACCGCAGTGAACATCCATGACCGCGAGTTACCGGCAGGGTGAAAATCGTACAGACCTCCGGGAAGGTCTCTTTATCCGTCTAAATAAGTTTTACACACCCCCCTATCGGTTCAAAATACATCAATTTTGAGCGTAGGCGATTTGAAGGGGCTTTACCATGGTACATAAAAACAGGCAGCCGATGGGCGGAAACTTCCGCCGGCGCCCGCACGCTCAAAGCGAATGCTCCCTCCTCTTATCCGGGGTCTCACCGGCCGCCTGCAAGCACTACCGCCCAAGCGCACTGAAAAGTCAAGGCGGGATGGGGCTAATTTTTTTCAATATAAGGGACCGTCCTTTAGAACAGCCTCCCAATTAGCCCGTGAATATCCCCCTTGTTACAAATCTGCAAAGAGGCTATTATCTGCATAAGGAGAAAAAATAATGAACGATAACCCTATTGCCGCTTACCTTGCGGCGTCTTCCCCTAACGCTATTGACACCGCTTTTTTGGCGTACCTTTGCAATTTGTGGGAAATCGCCAAGGTTGCGCCCGAAATCGCGGCGTCTATTGTCAAAGAACTGGAAAATCAGCGCAAACGCATTAAACTTATCGCAAGCGAAAACTACTGTTCGCTGTCCGTACAGCTTGCAATGGGTAACCTGCTCACCGACAAATACGCCGAAGGTATGCCGTACCACCGCTTCTATGCGGGTAATGAAAACGTAGACGCAATCGAGGCGCTTGCGGCCGAAGAAGCCCGTAAACTCTTCGGCGCGGAATACGCCAATGTGCAGCCTCACTGCGGCGCGGACGCCAATATGCTTGCGTATTGGGCCATACTTTCTACGCGAGTGGAAGCGCGGCTGCTGGAACGATTCGCGGTCAAAGACCTTTATAAACTTACCGGCGAGCAATGGAAGGAGCTGCGCGAGGCGCTCGGCAGCCAAAAACTTCTGGGTTTGGATTACTATTCCGGCGGACATCTCACCCACGGGTACCGGCATAACGTGTCCGGGCGTATGTTCGACGTGTATGGCTACACGGTTTCCAAAGAAACGGGGCTGCTTGACTACGACGCCATTGAAAAGCAGGCGCTTGAGATAAAGCCCCTTATCCTGTTGGCAGGGTACTCGGCGTATCCCCGAAAAATCAATTTCCGCCGTATGCGGGACATTGCGGACAAGGCGGGCGCCGTGTTCATGGTCGACATGGCGCACTTCGCCGGACTTGTGGCCGGAAAAGTCTTTACCGGCGACTACGATCCCATTCCCCATGCCCATGTCGTTACCACCACGACCCATAAGACTCTTCGCGGTCCGCGCGCGGGGCTGGTGCTTTCCACCAAAGAATTCGCCGAAGCTCTGGACAAGGGCTGCCCCCTCACAATGGGCGGGCCCCTTCCCCACGTCATCGCGGCGAAAGCGGTCGCCTTCCGCGAGGCGCGGCGGCCGGAATTCCGCTCGTATGCGGCGCGTATCGTTGAAAATACAAAGGCGCTTGCCGAAGCGTGCATTAAAAACGGACTTGACGTACTTACCGGCGGCACGGATAACCACCTCTTTCTCGTGAATGTCCGCGCCCTTGGCATCACGGGCAGGCAGGCGGAAAGCGCTCTTCATGAGTGCGGCGTTACATTGAACCGGAACAGCCTCCCCTTTGATCCCAATGGACCGTGGTACACATCGGGGTTGCGTATCGGCGCGGCCGCGGTTACAACGCTCGATATGGGCGCTGCGGAAATGGAAGAGATAGGGGGCGTTATGGCGCAGGTGCTGACAAGCGTAACGCAGGCTCCTGACGTCGGAGATCCGGCGAAGAAAAGCAAGGCGAAGTATTTCATAGCGGATAAAGCCAAGGCGGAGGCGGTTGAGCGGGTTAGAAAACTGCTTACAAAATTTCCGGTTTATCCGGAGTTAGATCTAAATTTGTTAAAAAGTGTTTACAAAACAGGAAGTAATTGATATAATATAATTCTGTTTTTTTACATTTGTAAATATAATTTTTTAGGAGTATTATATGCGGTTAAAAGCGAGATTAACTTTGATCGTCGGTTCATTGGTGGCTATTTTCGTAGCAGGCGTCGCAATTATATTGCTCATGCAGGCAAGAAGGTTACAAACCACGGCTGCCA
>JAITAN010000026.1 GCA_031284105.1 Treponema sp.
CTGTATATCTTTGAGATAGTCCGCGATGAGCAGTCCCTTCCACATTTCCCTGGCGAATGCGGGACCCAACTCGGTATAGGAATTATCAGCGGACAGGGTGAATACAAGCACGTTTTCAAGCCGCATGTCGCGGAACAGGTTCTCGTAATACACGAAGTACTGCCCCGTACGGCAGGGACCCGTAGTTATCGGCACAAAAACAAGGTACAATTCGTCTTTCCGGTATCGGGGACTGTTGATAAATTGAAGTACGCTTCCCAGCACAAGATGGCTCGGCACGCATTCCTTGCCGGAAGCATGAGCGCGCGCTATCTGAATGGTTTTGCCGGTCGCGACCGGCATGGCTTCCGCGTCAAAGCCGAGGCTGCGTATCGCGGCGGCCATGTATTCGGTGGAAATCAAGCCCATATTGGAAAGCAGTATCTTGATACGCTTGTCGCCGCGTATCCTGCGTTTGTCGCCGGTGATGTCATTATCGACGCGCAAATCAAAGCCGCCGTTCGGCAGTTTTTCACTGACAAACCGCCACCCGTTGCTGTAACGCTCGGCTTCAAGCTCGTTTTTCTTTGAGCGGTACCCGTCTATAATGTCGAGGAAGGCTTCCACGCGGGTATCGATGCCCGCATCCGCCGAATGGGAATCCAGTTCCAGAACGAGGAAGGGTTTTTGTCCCATAGCCCATTTAAGGTAGTGGAGAATGAAGGAATCCGGCGCGCAAGAGAAGTTTGTAATATAGGTAACGTAGATGTTGTCTTCTTTCTTGAGGAAATTCGCCGCTTTCACGTCCTGCTGCCCGTAATACCAGTACATGTTTGGGAAAATCCGCTCGTCTTTGAAAGGCAGAATATCAAACGGCACGATGGAATAGCCGCGTGTGGTGAATTTTCGGGGGATACCCATGTTTGCCTCCGCGGTAAAGGCGTTATACGGACGCCCCAGCACGGCGATGACCGGTCTATCCGCTTTGCGGGCGTCTTCCAGCGCCTCCTCTCCCAGCTTTTGGCACGCGGCGAAATACTCGTTCTGCTTGGCGAGCGCCGTATTGAAAGCGGCTCTGGTTTCTTCCTTACGGATGCCGAGTTTTTCCTCCGTCATCAGACTAAAGAGTTCAAGCGCCTTGCCTTCCCCGAACTTGAAACTCACCACAACGGGCAGCCACTTCTTCTTGTCAACATCCGGAAACGCCTTTTCAATATAATACGGAAGGCTCTGGGTAATGGGGCAGAAATTTGCGTGAACCTTATCTTCATACGAAGGCATATCCCGAAAATGGGGCAACAGCACAAAGTCCGCGCCCTTGTCAAGACAATCCTGCACCGCGCCGTGCGCGATCTCCGCCGGGAAACAGTAGGTGGACTCCGCCCGCGCCACGCCCTCGTGTACCACTTCGGTCGACAGGAAGGTCTGTATGCCCAATTCATAGAAGAACCACGAGTAAAAAGGGTAGAGTGAATGAACCGAGAAGCAGCGGGGGATACCTACCGTGTAGCCGCGTTTTGGCGGCCCCGCGTCTTCTTTCCGGTCCGGCGCCGCGAACGTCTCGAACAGCATCTTCTGCCGTTTTTCCACATAATCGAATACCGGCACGTCTTTCACGGCTTTACGCATATTCGTGTATTTATTGCAGCGTCCGCCGAACATGTACGGGTGTCCGTTTACCTTCAAAACCTGAATGGGACACCGGTTATCGCACGCCTGGCAGGTAAAGACCCGCTCATAGATGATTTCACGCGCCAGAAGATCGTCAATGTCAACGGATTTTTCGGCAAGAAGCCCGTCCGCGTTTTTGCGTTTGGCAAGCAAGGCGACGCCGAAGCAACCCATGAGTTCCGGCGAAGGAGGCACAAGGATTTCCTTGTCAAGCAGCATGGCGAATGCCTGCGGCACCGCCGGATTTTTGGCAACGCCGCCCTGCAAAAATATTTTCTTACCGATGGTACGGTTTCCGACCACGCGGTTAAGGTAATTCGCCACGATAGAACACACGATGCCCGCAGTGATATTTTCCTTGCTTGCGCCCTGCTGAACCGCCTTGCGTATGTCCGAGTTGATGAACGCGGAGCAATGCTCGCCGAATTTGCACGGCGCGTCCGCGTGGAGCGCGACGGGACCGATGTCCCGCGCGTCCCGGATATTGAGGTCGCCCGATGCGGATTCCTCAAGGAAGGAGCCGGTACCGGCTGAACACGCCTCGTTCATCGCGTAGTCTATAGGCACGCCGTTTTTGAGCAGCACGTATTTCGCGTCCTGTCCGCCGATTTCGAAAATCGTTTCCACTTCAGGATCAAAGTACGTGGTTCCCACCGAATGGGCGATGATTTCATTATAAACGCCCGGAGTCTCCAGGAACACGCCCAAAATTTCCCGTGAAGAACCGGTCGTTGACACAAGGCGTATGTCGATCTCTTTGCCGCCCGTATCCGCGATTACCTTTTCCTGTATGATCCTCAGACATTCCTTGAGCGCCTTAACCGGATCCCCGTGGGTACGCCCGTAGTGGCTTGCGGCAATCTCATCGGTCTCCATATCCACAAGGCACGCCTTGGTCGTGGTGGACCCGCCGTCAACGCCCAATAGGTACGATCTCCCTTTTTGCACCTTGCCGTCCGGCTTCTCGAAGAGCCGCACCTTTTGCGCCCAATCCTTGAGCGCGTTCAGCGCGCCGAAACGCACGGCGTGAGATACCAGGAGTTTCTCAACCGGCGGAAGCCTGCTCCCCGATGACGAGGCAAGGACGGCCGCGCCTAACGCCTCGAATACCGAAGCGGTTTCGGGAATGATGAATTCGATATGCGGGGCTTTTTCCTTTATAAACCGGACGATATGCCTGTTCAGTACAATGCCGCCGGTGAGCACCACCCGTCCGCTGGTTATTTTCGCGCGTTTCAGGAAGTCGATGACCTTGGTCGCCATCACGTCCGAAAGCGACAGCACAATATCGTCCTTGGTCGCCTCCCGCTTGTTAAGCCGGTGGGTACAATCGCTTTTCATAAATACGGAACAACGGGTCGAAAGCGTGTATACCTTTGCGGTATCAGGCACCCTATCGATGTCGTCCAGCGTCATGTCCATGCGGGCAAGCTGCTGTTTTAAGAATTCGCCCGTGCCGGACGCGCACTTATTGCCTGAAAAATTGTTGATGATCTTACCGTTTTGGTCAAGCGAATACACGATGAGGTCTTCGCCGCCCATACTCACGACCGCGTCCGCCTTCAGATCAAGCTCTTTAAGCGCGGCCTCCACGCAAAGCGGCTCAAGGGTGCCTGCCGCGTCAAACATGAACCGCCCTTCATTGCCGGTTACAAGCGCCGGAATTCCTTCTTGAACCGCGCCGTCTCTAAAAAGTTTCAGCGTGGCGGCGCTTACGTCTCCTTCGTGCGGAACCGCCGCGCTCCAAACAACCTTTTTGTCATCATATAAAACCATTTTAAGGCTGGTTGAGCCAATATTAATACCTAATGATCGCATGGGGGTAGTGTAACACGCATGACTGTTTATTGCAAGGTCGGCAGCTTGCGGTTTTTCTAGTGTGCATAAAGAGGCGGCTCTCCAGCGGCCGGTGCGCCGGGGAAGCCGTCCTGATTGTTATGCCGCCTGCTACCGCCTGAACACGTCCTCCCCTCTTGCCGTCACCTGATGTATTGGCAACCGTATTACCGCTGATTACGCCGCCGGACAGGGGAAATGAAAACGGCCGCTAACACGTTCCCGTTTTTCACCACTCCTTCGGCGTGAAATCTTGCGGCGACTCAAGCAGCCGGACGTCCTCTCCCACTAGTTCAAGCACAAACAATCCGCTCCCCTCCGCGTATTCTTTCACCTCAGGATTCACTACCGCAGCAGCTATCGCTCCAAGCAGCCTTTTCCCGTTGGCTTCCGCAGGCGGGTACTTACGGATTAACCGCAAGTGCTTTATATGCTCGTCAACCTGATCCGTTTTGTCCAGCCACCGCTTGATTTCCACGGCCATACATACGGTGGTATTGGAAAGCAGAATGTCTATTTCCCCGCGCACACGGCTTGTGTCGTCATATAGGGGGACACGTTTGAATGTTCGTTTGAGGTTATACCCGTAAACGTCAAACTTTTCCCCGATGTGGGGGGCGAAAAGGGTATCTATCAACTCTCTCATAGACACGTTGAGGCCGCCGACATTGGTCGTTACCCGGTCGACTTTTTCAGCCAGTTTGTCAACTTTCTCACCCATTTTCAACAGGGCGGCCCACACTTGCTCAAAACTCAGGGTTTTCCCCCATTCAATCGCTTCCTGCACCGTCATTTCCGGCATAAGCATCTCCTCGTACGCTCTATTTTACTATACCAACAATGGAATAAACAAGCGGCCGCAAGCGCCTAGCTGGTAAAGCGTTCCTGACGGCGGCGCGGTCTGCCCGCACAACGTACCATTCTCGATATATACGCCGCCGGACAGGGTAACTGAAAAGGCGGCCAACACCTTCCCATTTTTCACCACTCTTTAGGAGCGGTTCAACCGCCCATACGGGCAAGTTTTTCTTTTGTTACAATGGAGGCAGTTCCAGATTTTATTGCCGCATAACGTCCCGAATGATTATTATTTTTAATAAGCATTCTTGTTTTTTCTACCCGGGCAATTCCCATTTGACCGGAATATCATTTGCGTCTATCATCTGAATTATGCTGGTGTATTTTTGCGATACTAATGCCCATACAATTTGGTCATTCGGCATTTTAACACGCATTATGTCATTATATATTTTTTCAGCAAGTTTTTTGACTCTTTTGTCATTATGTTCGTATAAAATAAGTCCGCACCAGGGAATACAGACATATTCAGAATATCCTTGTTTGATTTTCTCGTTTATATAATTTATAGTATCCGGCATATTCCGCAAATATCTTTCCTGATATATAGATCGTTCAACCTCATGCCAAATTAAAATAGATTTTGCCTTATCAGGATGATGTTTTAGAAAAACCTTGTTTGTTTTTATTTCGATAATCTGAGATATATGTTCGTCTTTCAATTCTTGTTTATGGTCAACAACAATCAAGTATTTATATGCAGAAAAAAATGAGAACCTCTTTTCCTTTTCGAATTGCAAAAATTTTATATATTTAACCTGTAATGTCGATTCAACTATATCGTCAACAAGAGGAAAATCTATAAATATATATTTCCACCCCTTTTTTTTCAATTCAGGCTGTATTGTTTTGTTGTTTGTAAAACAATACGACGGGTATGTCTTTGGCGCCTCATAAACCACCGTAAAATTCTTGCCAAAAATACATATGATCACACAAGTTTCTACTTTACTTACCATATCTTAATGCTCCCGAAATGTTTTTTACGGCGGCATGGATGCTACCGTTGCCATTATTTCCGAAATGTTCAAAAAAATGGCGTTTAACCTTTTATACGCTATTTCTGTACGTATCCCAGCCGTTATATCTAACCGTTAGTTACGCGGTTCAACCGCCCATACGGGCAAGTTTTTCTATATACTAGGCAAAAAGCCGTACGCCGCTTTGGATACCATAGGCGGTTCAGGTAAGGAACCGCCGGTTACGCAGCGGAAACCGTCAATTCGCCCTTGAATTCGATAATGCGCGGGTACTTGAAGCGCGTCCCTCCGGAGGCGAACTGTGTAACCACTTCTACCTTCCAGCCTCCCGCAACCAGCGCGGGTATCACCCGTTGCACGGCATCGGCTGCTGATCCTTCTATTTCCACAACTGTTTTTACGCACGGCGCACGCCTCCTCAACGGAAAGGGCCGCCTCGTTGATTGTGCGCGCGATAAGCGCGCCTTCCGCATTGGGAAGGAAGTTCGGATAGAGTTTCACCCCGATACGGTGTAAAATCTTGTTTATTTGGTTGATGAGCGATATAAAAAACTTCTTGTGTAAACAGAAATTTCTATGAAAAAAGCCGATTGCTCCCCAGCGGGGATTCCGGCGTTTTTTTGAGGAATATGTATTGAACATGTTCAAAGAATGTATAGAGAGAACGAGTAAGGATACGCTCGTTTTACCAAGCGGTTTATAATAATTATTTTCTTTATTTACAGTATATAACTCAAGGCCATACGGGGGGGGGGGGGGGATTTCCGGTCATATGTAACCGGATAAAATACGTTCGCTTTTTTATCTCCGTTCCCACCGGGTGTTCTCAAAGAGAGTATATGGCTTTCATGGTTGATGATTGTTACGCTATTGTTCACTTTTTTACCAAGACTCCTGTCGGATATTCTTAAAGAGAGTATATGACTTTCATAGTTGATTGTCAAGTTGTTTTTCAAAAAAATATATTTTGCCGGTCGCGAATACGGGCCCTTGCACGGCAAAAACCGGAATTGTTACGGGAAGAACGAGTGGCAGAGCCGGCCCGGCAGAGCATCATAAACGCAAAACAAAAGCAGTCGAAGCAGATTATTCTGAAGAAAAGGTCCGCTATGAACGATTTGGAGGGGATAATCCGGTTTGAAAAGGAGATGAGGGTACGGCACCTGATTCGGCTCCATGAGGGGAATTATAATCCGGAATGGGCGGATGAACTTGCGAAAGAGCTTCGGCATCCGCGCGGATAGTGGAAACGACCATTCTGAACAAATCCGGCCTGCCGTAGAGCCGGGGAGATCAGGCGGTTGTACCGGAAACGGCGGGGGATAAAGCGAAAATACCGTACGCTGAAAAACAAGACGGGATTTGAAAACATAACGGGAAAGGTGGGTATCTATGCGGAGCAGGGCCTTCGGGCGCAGGCGTTAGCATTTAACATGGGCGAAAGACCGGGAAGCGGTTCCGGTATAAGACACGGATAAACGGAAACACAGAGATAGGCCCGTAGAAGGAACGGTTTATGCGGCTGATACCGGAGGAAGAGTCCGGGTGGAGAAGGAAGCGTTGGTTGAAAGGGGAAATTGTTCCGGTTCGCGCCTTACCCGGCAGGGCCTGCCGGTGGAAGTATTGCAATAAATACAAACGCCGTCAAAAACCCGGCTTTAAAGGTTTGTGATGTTGCGCCCGGCAGCCTTGCCGCCGTTAGGTAAAGCGGCGCATTCTATCAGCATTTCTTCCAGCAACGGTTTCCGCTTCTAAGAACGTTTCTTCATCATATCACCGCGTCTCCGCGCCGCATGTCCGGTACAAAGCCGAATGAACGGATGCGCCCTTCCATGCAGAGGCGGCATTCGGCGGCTTCGTCTCCGGTACAGATTTTGTTGTCGTAGAGCGCATACAGTTTGCGCACGGCTTTCGGCGAAAGATTCGGCATGACCACATTCGCGCCCGCCATAAGCCCCCGCTCCCTGCCGTGGCTCGAAATGGTGCCGAGCGCGGTGGTCGCGGGGATCAGGGCTTTCGGCAGGAGAACGCGGCTTAAGGCGACCATGCGGAGAGTTTGCGCAAGACTGCCTTGCGCTTCTCCATTGAAGGGCGTGTCCGCCGCCGGAATAAAGGGACCTATACCCACCATTGCCGGCTTGAGTTCCTCCAAAAAGCGGAGGTCTTCCAGCAATGTCTCCGGCGTTTGAAAGGGCGTTCCCACCATGAAGCCCGCGCCCACCTGATAGCCGATGTCTTTCAAGATGAAAAGGCATTGCTTGCGATGCGCAAGGCTCATGGAAGCGGGGTGCAGCTTCGCGTAGTGCGCGTCATTCGCGGTCTCGTGGCGCAACAAGTAGCGGTTCGCGCCCGCCTCAAAAAACCGCTCGTAACCGCCGCGAGCTTTTTCACCTATGGAAAGCGTTATGGCGTGCTTCGGGTATGCGGCGCGTATCGCTTTAACGATTTCAACAATGCGTTCATCGGTGAAAAACGGGTCGTCCCCGCCCTGGAGGACAAAGGTTTTATAACCGAGCAAGTCTCCCATCGCGCAGCATTGCAGTATCCGTTCCAAAGAAAGCCGGTAGCGTTCCACGTTTTTGTTGCCCGCCCGTATACCGCAATAGAAACAATCGTTCTTGCAGTAGTTGGTAAACTCAATAAGCCCTCGAAAGTACACGGCGTTGCCGTATACCCGCTCGCGTACCTTCCGCGCCTCGGCAAAGAGCGCTTCCGTCTCATCGGGATCGTCGGTGGTGATGTAGCGTAAGAGTTCCGCGTCCGTCATGTTAAATATAAAAATCCCTGCCGCCCCGCCGTATCTTTTCCACATTTTCAACCGTACGGGAGCGTATCTTCTCGTTCATTATAACCGGAATTTCCCGCGCAATGGCAGCGTCCGCCTTT
>JAITAN010000258.1 GCA_031284105.1 Treponema sp.
TCTGCTCCGGGCTGTACGTTGGTACCGACTGTACCAGAAAATGTACATGGTCTCTTTCCGTCCCTATCTCTAAAAATTTTATCTCATATCTTGCTTCTATCCCAAGACATATTTCCCGATCGACCTCTTCCGTTATTACCGCCCTTCGGTATTTTGCCGGGCATACTATATGATACATCATCGTACTTACATTATGCTCTTTATGGATGATTTCGCTCATCCTTCCATTATATTCTTACTTTCAGCCGCGGCAAGCCGCAGGGTATTAAACCGTATAGGCTTCGCCTAATAAAATGGAGCAAGGCTGGAGTAAGGGAGAGGCTTCTCACTCCTTATACTTTTCTAAGGAGAAACACTATATACACCGTTCCCGGCTTCGCCAGGGTTTCAACCTATCCCCGCCGTCATTTCATCGGTGTATCCTTCATTTGTCTATCTTGACATGCCTCCACCGTTTCGGCGGCAATCGCGCCATCTCTTGCTATTGTTTTTCAGTACGTTCCACACTTACTTTATCTGCGTGTTCCTCTCTCATCTTTAGCGTGAACACGCCCCGGCATTAGAGCGCCACCGCCCCCAGCCTATCGGTTCCACACAAACCACAAGAAAAGAGCGGCGGCGGTTGTGGTGATGAGCGTAAAAGGCAGCCCTATTTTCAGCCAACCCGTGAAGGACAGATTCACCCCTTCTTTCTTGAGAATACCGACAGAGACCACATTTGCCGATGCGCCGAAGGGCGTAAGGTTGCCGCCGAGACAGGATCCCACCAGCAAGGCGAACATGTAAAGCTCCGGTTTTAGCGAAAGGGAGTCGGCAAGCGCCGTGGTAACGGGAAGCATGGCTATAATATACGGAACATTGTCTACAAAACCGGAAATAACAACGGACGTCAGAATAATGACGGCAAATCCCAGAAGTACGTTGCCGCGGATCAGGCTGATCAGCGCTTTTGCCAGATCGTCAAGCAGCCCGATCTCCCCTACGGCGCCGATGACGACGAATATACCTACAAGAAACAGGATCGTTTCCCAGTCAAGCCTCTTTACCAGAGCGGCCGCCGCGGGAACGCCTTCCTTGCGCACAAAAACGTACCAAAGAAGCCCCCCGATGCCAAGCCCCAGTACCAGAGAGCCGGATATGAAAGAAACGCCGGTATGAAAGAAAGAACTCACGGCAAGTCCCAGAATCATCAGAAGCAGCAGCGCCGAAGGAACCATTGATGAAACCGCTTCGCGGTCAATGGAGAGTTTTGTTTTATTACCTTTTGAGAAATAGGCGTAGAAATAAAGCGCCCCGGCTATCATGCCGGTTTGTACGATAAAGAAGATGGAAGCGCGTCCATTATAGACAAAGAAGTCGTTGAAGCCATAACCCGCGAAACTAGCGAAAATCATGGAAGGCGGATCGCCCACCAGCGTTGCCGTGCCTTGCAAATTCGCCATGACCGCGAGTCCGGCTATGAATCGTGTCGGCTTCATCTTCAATTTAGCGCATAAAGCAAGCGCGATGGGCGCCATGACCAGCACGGTCGCCACATTTTCCACAAACGCGGAAATAAGCCCCGTAATAACCAGCAGTACCACGATGGCGATACCGGCATTGGGCGAGCGCAGGACGATAGCGTCCGCAATCGCCGCGGGTACGCGGGAATAGATGAACAGTTCGGCAAGGATCAAACTGCCTATATAAATCATCAGTACGTTCCAGTTTATCAATGTCCCAAGCGCGTAAGACGGCGATACCACCCCAAGGACAACGGTTAAAACTGCGGCGATGAGCGTCGCCCATGCCTTTTTGTGCGGAAACGCCACTACCGCGGCGTACATGACAACCGTAATCGCAAGAACGATCCATTTCATTTCAATCATCATAATGGGCGCCTGCTCCTTAACATACGAGGCTTTCTAAAAACTTCAGTGTTGGATTTTTCTACCAAAGATTTGCCAAAAGCGCCAATCCCATCAAAGGATTAGGGCTACTTACGCTACAAGTTTACAAAACACGGACTTTTTGTCAAGACAAACGGCCGGAATGTTCCCGTCATGTCAAGAGTAGTTTTTATATAATCGTTGCCTGATAAACTAGCCGCTGTTAGCAAAGGAGAATTTTAAGAAACACAAATAAAGCCTAAAAAGGTTAGATTTCTCATACCGGACGGTCAGCCGCCAATCCAGTTCTCTCCGAACTCGTTACCGTCACATCCACGCTCCCCAATCACCGCACATCCAACTATATCTGTACTCATCTCTGCCGCAACCTCCACAGCATCTACCTCATTGCATAGTGCACAACATAGGGAAACGTATACCGCGGATAGCGGCCGGAAACGAGTGGTAGGGGGAGAAGGGCTTTTGGAAGGAGGGAGCGGAGAGGTTATCCGGTGATGCAAGGACGGATTGTATGGCCCGGTCTCGCGGGACAGGGAGAACCTGCCCCAAAAACTACTTTTTCGATAGTCCCGTGAGAGGAGTTATGCAGTGAAGAAGGAAAAACATGTAACGGAAGAAGAGCGGTTTGCAGCGTACGCCGATTCGGTGGATACTTCGGGTCTTGTTGACGCTCTTGTCGCGGAGGATGCAGCGGAAGCGGACAAGAAGAGAAGGCGTTCCACGCTTCTTACGGATGAGGAGTTGGACGCACTGCCCTGCTACACAAAAGAGGAGTTGGCGGGTTTGCCGAAGCCCTGGACGGTACGAGGAGAAATGATAGACGAAGATGGGTTCGTCATTAAAAGTTTGGCGGACAAAGACTGCCGGGCGGCACGTATTTTTGTTACCGGCGAGGTCGATGAAGACTATATCGGTGACGTTGCGGTACGGTTCCTCATCAACGCGAATGATGTGTATTACAAGAACAAAGCCGGTTGTGAGCCGCTTTTTATCGAGACCCGTAACGGTACCGCGGTACCGTTAGGATGACGCGGTTCAACCCGGAGTTTGTTTGGCGGTGTTTCCACCCCGATATTTTGATCGAGGCGGTTCAGGAAGAGGTTAAGCGGCTCGGTGTAGAAATGGACCCGTGGAAGATGGGCTATTTCGATTTCTATCGGAACATGATCGCAGCGATGAAAGAGACCTACGGCGATACCGTTATTATGATGAAGGTAGGAAGCGATGTGGAAGATTTTTATCAGGGGATGTATCTTGCCTGTCTTCTTTTGTTTGAGAAGCCCGGTTATATGGATGTACCGGTTGCCGCACATTTTGCGCAAAAGGAAGCGGTGCGGTTTTTGCGGAGCGCCATCTATATTCCGCTGGACAAGGAGGATATGGAAAAACTTGAAGCGCTACGGGATGCGTATGGCGGTATTGAAATACTTACGAACCCGGAGATGAAATTCGTACTGAGTATCTACGAGAAGGCGATGAAATGAAAGGTGCGGTATGCTGAAGCTGCATCTTGCCGGAGGCGTTGAATTCGACGAAGCCAAGCATGAGTATTGGTATAGAGGACAACGACTCTCCGGCGTTACCGGTCTCATATCGAAGAGGTTGGGTATTAACATGCCGCAGGAGTTTGTCGAGGAACATCGGATGGAAGGCGCACACGTTCATAAGGCGGTGCAAAAATGGATTGAGACGGGAAAAGCGGATAGTATTCACCCCGGCGTTAAGTGGCTTATAGAAACCTTCGCATACCATACGTTGTGTGATGTTCCATGTAGAGTATATTCGGAGGTGCTGGTTTCCGATTTTAAGAGGTATGCGTCTGCTGTGGATATTATAGCGGAAAGTGCAAAAGGATTGGTGATGTATGATATAAAGAAAGGCGTGTTTAAGCGGGAGTATGTTACATGGCGGTTTTCGATATACAAATATTTCATTGAGAAATACGCGGAGCGAAAGGTTATTGCTTGTGTTTGTATTTCTATGAAAGACAGGGAGTATTATGATATATTCCCGAAGTCTTTCGAGCAGATAGAGAAGATATTGTATGAATAATTGAAATACGCCGGATTGCGGGAACGGCTTAACCGTGAAGATGAACCGGCATCCAGACGCTTCGCGCTTTCTGTGTACCGGAAGCGGAAAGGCTGCGGAGCGCTGTCCATTCGAATCGAACATCCGGCAATTTTGAATGACTAGTTTTGTCGAGGCGGTATTGTAAATGAAAATTCGGTATGGTTATTGCCGTGTAGTAATGCAAAGTCGCCAAGCGTGATAATGCTCATGCCGATTATCATTCCAACATCGTTGCTGAAACTACATACGGCGACTTCAATATTTTGTTTTAGAAGGTCATTTGAAAGTTTTAATGTTAGCAGGACAACGGGAACTTTTTGGGTTCCTGTTACGCCATGAATATGTTTCGTACTAATTTGGACAAGCTCTAGTTCTTGTTGTATTCGTGGTGTAATCGCCGATATAGCCGCTCCGGTATCCCATGGAGCGTTTGTTACCGTAATTTTTGGAGTGAGCGCCGACACGCCGTAAAGATAAACCAGTGTGATAACGCGCCGTTGTAATTTGACATAGTTATACGTGAGCGGCGGTTTGTTAGGCATTGGCGAAATCTACGAAAGGAGAAATATAGGGTATTTCAGCTTCAATATCTTCCGGTATATCTTTCAGCATGAAAGAACCGAGAGGATATGTCTTTATCGTCTCATGGTAAGCGGTTCCGGCATCATCATAGACCCCAATAACTTCCTCGCCAACGATGATAATGTGCTTCTCATGGTATTTTGCTCGGAGTTCAAGCTTGTTTGATAAGTAAAAGGCGTCTTCTTTCTCACACATGGTCTATTCACCTCTCAAAATTAAATATATCCGATAAATTTTATTCTGTCAACACGACTAAACATATGTGATAGTCCGTTTTATTTCCTGTTTTTGAGTGGTATCGGCAGGACTTACCAACCAGGTGGTTACCATAACCAGTTTTTCACCGGCATAATAACGTTTCAGCGCTTCAGCTATTACGCCTTCTGGCATGTCGTTTGCCGCTAATGGTACTTCTCTTTAAGAACGGCCCGACATACATTAGCGAATGGATGTTCTACTTTGGTCATAGCCTTTCTTACTCCTTGCTACCAACTATAGGCTGTTTTGCCTTGTTTGTCGAACGATTTTTGAACAAGGTTTTATCTAGGGTGTGTTCACACAACGCAAAGCAATACAAATACAAGCGAGATAGATACAAGCGGAAAAGATACGGGCAAGTTTGTCATAGCGGGTGCAAATCCCTCGAAATCCCTTCGGCCGCCGGAAAAA
>JAITAN010000122.1 GCA_031284105.1 Treponema sp.
AAGGGCCGTCTGGGTCAGCCGGGGGAAGTGCGGCACGCGGCGGTCTCGTAAGGAAGCCGGCAGGCGTACCGGCGGCCTGCGATGCCGCCGGTACAGTAGCCGCCATGTATGGCGGCCGGCACACGGCGGGCGTACGATATACGCAAGAAAAGGCGGATAGAGGGAGTTATGCCTTGTTCGGGCTGCAAAAACGTCGTAAATAGCCGGAACGATACGTCAGGGGATATGCGTGAAATAAATTTACTTGAGGCATACTATAAAATAATTAAAGTCTATGATGCGAAAAAAGCGGATGAAATGTTAGAAATGGTTAAAAAATTACCGATAAAAGTTATACCGGAATTGCAAGATGACGGTATTAGAAAAGCAGGATATTTAAAATCAAATTATAAAATGTCATTGACTGATTCTATTGCGGTTGCCGAAACGATAATAAATAATGGCCCATTGGTTGCTGCGGATCATCATGAGATTGAACCAATAGAGCGAGCTGAAAAAATAAATGTCCTATGGTTTCGATAAAAAATTGTAAAATGCCGGCCGCCTGTGAAGAGCATATACTCAACCGGTTGGCCGGTATTGATGGCCGCATCAACCATTTCAATAGGGCTTAATTGCGTACTTTAACACCCCGTCAAACCGCGCTTCGCGAGCCGTTCCGCCGACGCATCAGTGATGCCGTCCTCGCCGCGTATTTCCTATACTACAACGCCCCGCTTCTCACGCGGTCTCAATTCATCGCCGTGTTGCGATCTCTTCCCATTCTTTCGTCTTTTCCTCAATCCGGTGTGTAATACCCGCAAGTTCCGCCTGTACCGCTCTAGCTTTTTCGCCATCGCTGTACACTTCAGGCTTGCCAAGCTCTCGCTCTATCCGCTGCTTCTCGTCTTCAAGGCGTTCAATAACTGCAAGCGCCTCATTCTCACGCCGCCGCTGACGCCGTTCCGCGGCCTGCCGCTGCTTGTCTTCCTCCCGCCTCGCCTTTGCCGCCCGCTGCACTTTGACGCCGTCTTCCGCGGCCCGAACCGCAACGGCCGCCTCCGGCTTGGTGCGCTCCGGTTTACCGCCGTGCCGATTCCCTGTTTCCGTGTCCTCTTCCGTCATTATCTTTTCCATATAATACCCGTAATTCCCATAGAAGAACCGGACCCCGCTTCGCCCCGCATTCTGAACATAATCCTTTGATATTTCCAGCGTCTTGGTGGATAATCCTTCCATAAAGCTGCGGTCATGGGATACAAAGATAACGGTACCCGTGTAGGCTCCCAGCGTATCCATCAGAATATCCTTTGATTGCAAATCAAGATGATTGGTCGGCTCATCAAGAATAAGAAGATTGATAGGTTTTAGAAGCATTTTGAGAAGGGCAAGCCGGCTCTTTTCGCCGCCTGAAAGTACGGAAACGCTTTTGTACACATCGTCTCCCCGAAAAAGGAAACACCCAAGCATATCGCGCACTTTGGGAACAAGCGACGCAGGCGCTTCAGCTTCTATGTATTCCAGCACGGACATGGAAAGGTTGAGATGCTCTGCCGCGTCCTGCGAAAAATAACCGGCCGTTATGCCCGCGCCATACTGTACGCGGCCTTCAAAATCAGCGTCCACGCCGGCAAGTATGCGTAGAAGAGTCGTCTTGCCCGCGCCGTTCCGCCCAACGACAACGAGTTTTTCCCCGCTGTCGATGGTAAGATCAAGATTTGAAAAGATACGGCGTTCTCCGTATTTCTTGCCAAGCCCCGTAACGGTAAGCGCTGCTTTCCCCGCATGAGGCGGGTCCGGAAAACGGATGCGTATCTTCTTTAGCGACTCGGGGATTTCGATCCGCTCCATCTTTTCGAGCTTCTTGATACGCTCCTGCACCATAGCGGCTTTACTCGCTTTGTACCTGAACCTGCGAATAAGATCTTCCGCCCTAGCGATTTCTTCCTGTTGTTCGGCGTAGCGCTTCAAAAGACTTTCAAGCTCAACCGCGCGCACGGTTTCATAGGCAGTGTAGTTCCCCGCATAGCGTTTCAGCCTGCCTTGAAAAAGCTCATATACCTCGTGTATCGTAACGTCCAGAAAGTAACGGTCATGCGATACGAGAAGGTAGCCGCCGGTAAACGATTGCAGCCATGACTCAAGCCACGACCGGGCTTCTATATCAAGATAATTCGTCGGCTCATCAAGAAGCAGAATATCCGGCGATTCAAGGATCACTTTGGCAAGCGCAATACGCATCTGCCAGCCGCCGGAGAACTCCTCAACAGGGCGCTCCGCATCATCCGGCGAAAAACCAAGCCCCTCAAGCACCGAAGATATCCGCTGCTCCCGTTCATAGTAGCCGGAACCTTCGACATCTCCTCCTAACCGGTAATGTTCTTTGAGTAAAAGCGCGGTTTTCGCCCTATCTTCGCCGGTTTCCCGCTTTTCCAATTCCCTCCCTATGGCTTCCATACGGGAAAGCATCGCAAGAACCGGCTTATATGCGGTCTCCGCTTCCTCGCGAAGCGTTTTTTCGCAATGTACAATGCCCGATTGCGGAAGGTAGGACACGCGGCAGCCTTTTTGGACCGCCCTGTCGCCTGAATCCGGCATAATCTCGCCGGCAATCACTTTCATCAACGTCGATTTTCCCGCGCCGTTTGCACCCGTAAGCGCGGCGCGGGTGCCGGAAGCAAGGTAAAGATTTATATCTGTAAGAATATCTCTGTCAGCGAATGCAAGAGAAATTTTGGAAAACTGTACAAACGCCATAATACTGCAACCCCATTGGACCGGCATCGCCGCGGGTTCTACCGCCGGTTCCGCCATTGGAACATCTCAACCGGTTTATTCTCCCATAAGGAAGACCTCATCGGCGTCATCCAATGCGGTTTCCTCCGGCACCGCCGGCGATTGAGGCGTTTCGGCGTATACCATACCCTTGGAAAAGTAAACAACAGTCGGCGACATGTCTTTTCTGATAACTGTTACCCCGTCAATGCCGGTCTTCGGAATGTATTCAATACGTAAACCCTGATCCTCGATACTGTACAAGAAATCAACGTCTGAAACCGTTTCTCCGCCAAATTGAAGGGTAAATGCCCCCGTATATCTATCTTCCAGCGAAGAATCTATGTAAAGTCTCATAATAATTTTTCCGGTACTTGGAACAAAAGCGGGAATAATATGGGGTGTAAGCAGATCAAATCCTGACCATGAAAAGGAGCCGTTCCGGTTTACCGTAAGAGTACCATAATTGGCGCTGCTGAACAGAGGACCCTGGTTGTAAATCCGCATAAAAAGAGCGCTCCGCCGCGCATTCTCCTGAAGAATAATATCATCGAGGTTGCCGGAAAGCGCAACAAAAAGAAACGTTCTTATGGCGCTGCCGCCTTCCGTATACTGTACCGCCAGTATATTATCCGAGCGAAGCTGCATCTGCAAAGAAGCGCCCTCAAAACGCCATGCCCTCGTACCGCTAGGCTGAATACCGGTATAAAAAAAAGCTTTATCTATGATTTTGTCGTTTTCTATATCTTTTAAGAAAAGACGGGCTTCTCCGGCCTCTTGCTCCGGGTAGAATCCCCACTGCTGGTTGAGCATATCCAAATCTATTTTATTGTCGGTAAGCATCGCTTCGTAGGATTCGGGTATCCATGTTTTGCTAATCGCCATATTCAGATCCGCATCCTCTCCCTGCTCTTCCACTATCGGCGCAATATCCAACGCTCCGCCTGAATATTCAAAAAGCCGCAGCCGGTACGAAAAACAATAGCCGATGGTTCCATCTTGGGTAATCACCTGATACCAGTCGCCGGGAAGCGGTTCACCGGTAGAACTTATAGCAGGCGATCCTTCCGCTTTAGCCAATAATTTGACGGTTTCGCCCTTTTTAAGCCGGTATACACGGCGAGTGTTATTATCGGTACCCTCCCGTATGGGAAGTCCGTCCTGTAACGTTTCTCCATAGGTAACGGCAAGCTGTGCGAATTCCTCGGAACGCTTCAGAGCCGCCTTTTTCGTACTGAACAATTCCATCCGCTTGAGCGGGATTTCAAATTTATCCGGCGCGTTGGAGCCTTCACCGGTACGGTACGCTTCAGGAATACCCGCCACCCATACCTCATTGATATTTGATTGTATGTACACCGGCAGAACCGTTCCCGATGGAACGGCCGGATTCTCAGACGACCATAACAATACGCCCCATCCCACGAGTTTGGTACAAGAGACAAAAAGCGCACATAGCATCGACATAAGCATATAAAAACGGAATTTGTTCAAACTCATACTGTTAGTATACTAAAGAAATACAAGAAACTCAAGATTGCATATATGGAGTTCCCGCAGACGCTGATAATGCCTCCGAACCCGTTGCTGTGGCGTGTTCACAGTAACGGAATGAGGCTTAAAGGCAGGTAATATGCGATAAGGGCGCTATGGCCCGCGGTATGTACCGCTTTGCACAACGTGAACACGTCCCAGAACCCATCAACGCCGCTGCGAAAAACTCTACGCATCATGGATGGCAAAAATCGTATCGAATGTTTCGGCGGGCAGATCGTAAAAGCCTTTGAAAGAGCGCGGGCCTATTGCAGGCTCCGGCAGAGCGCAAGGGTGAAAATGCCTTTACTTCCGCTCCATCCCGCCTTTCGGCTGCGCCGTATACATTCAAAATTTCTCGTTAATCACGGTACCGCGCTGCCCGGTGAGTTCAAGGTAGGCTATCTCGGCAAACCCGAAATGGGTGTTCTTGGTGAATTCTGTCGCGTACTCATCATAAAGCATATCTTCGTACATATCGCCCGCAAAGCCCTGATCGATAAAACCTGATTTTTGAATGGTGTTTCTCATGCTGTTAAGTAAATTTTTAATTAAAAATGCCTCCAGCGCCTCGCATTGCTCGTAGAGCTTATCGGTTTTGTCAATAGAGGCGTTTCCGGCGGCAGGTTCATTCGATGCCATAGTACTTTTTGCGTTTTCAAGGCTTCGGATAAGACCATCGAAAGCGCCCCTATCGCCGGCGGAAGCAGCAGTGGAAGCCGCAGCGGAAGCCGCATCTGAAACGCCGCCCGGCCCGATCCCAAACGGATCAAACGAACTGGTATTGATAGATGGTATTGCCATGTACGCTGCCTCCTATTGCTTTTACTACCGTTTTAGACTTGTCGCGGTTGCAAGCATACTGTCGCTGGTCTGTATGGTCTTGGAGTTAAACTCGTACGCGCGCTGGGCCACAATAAGATCGACCATTTCCCGCACTACGGAAACGTTAGACATTTCGAGGAATTTATGATAAATCTTGCCCATACCTTCAAAACTCGGACGTCCGGGGATGGGATCGCCTGATGCGCCGGTTGTTTTGTAGAGGTTTTCACCCGCAGCGGTAAGCCCTACCGGATTTGGGAAACGGTACAGTTCTACCCGCCCCACTTCAATCGGCGTTGTCTCGTCAATCTGCGGCACAATCACGGAAACCCTGCCGTCTTGGGATATGGTGATGCTTTCGGGCAGAAAGTTTTCCGGCATTACAATGTCCGGCAGAAGCCAATACCCCTGAGCGGTAACCAGACGTCCCGTTGAATCGACCTGAAATGCGCCGTTACGGGTATAGGCGTAACTGCCGTCGTACAACTGTACACGGAAGAAGCCCTCTCCTACGATAGCCGCATCTGTCGGCACATCCGTATGCTGGGGCGAACCCTGACTAAACATACGCTGGGTATCGGATAGTTTAACGCCGTGTCCCATCTGTACGCCTACCGGAACAACCGTGTCCTCGGTAGCGGGCGTACCGGCGGTTCTAATGGTCTGGTAAAGCAGGTCTTCAAAGTCGGCTCTTTGCTTCTTGTAACCCGTTGTGTTTACATTAGCCAAATTATTGGAAATCGTATCAATATTTGCCTGTTGGCCTATCATACCGGAAGCGCCTGTCCACAAACTTCGTATCATATTTCTACTCCTTTACTTTTACGCTAATTTACTGACCTGATTTATCAAGACGCCCAGCATGGAATCGCCGGTCATAATAACCTTTTGATTCGCCTCGTACGCGCGATTGACTTCGATCATCTGAACCATTTCGGTAACCGGGTCCACATTAGAGCCTTCGATAAAACCCTGAACCACGCGGGGATGTTCTGAAATATTCAGCATTTGCGCCGCGCCTGAAATATCGGTCGCTTTGTACAAGCTGGAACCCTGTTTTTCCAGATACCGGTCAAGATCGAAATCAACGATTCTCAGGTTGTCGAGTAGTTCGGGCTGCTCCCATGCGTTGCTTTCTTTTGAAACCATCACCGATGGTTCATCGGGAATCGCCGCATTTATCCAGATATTGCCTTCCTTATCAACCTGAAAATTATTGGCTTTTATCCTAATAAAACCGTTTTCGCCAAGTACCGGATACCCGTCTTTGGTTTCGAGAAGCCCTTCTTTTCCGAGTTGAAAGCTGCCGTTGCGGGTGTACCGTTCGCCCCATGGGGTGGCAACCACAAAGAAACCCTTCCCGTCTAAGGCAAAATCGTAGTCGCTGTCGGTTTGTTTCATGGCGCCCTGCTGAAAATCCGTAAACAGTTCGTTCAGTTCAACGCCGGTTCCCAATGTACCGACTACGGGGGCCGCGTCTGCGGAACCGAAAGGCTGTTTATACACGCCGTCATCATTCATGCGCCGGAGCAACAATTCGGGAAAAGCCTTGAACGAAGCCACGTCTCTTTTGTATGCATCCTGATCGATATTGGCAAGGTTGTTCGCTATTGCGTCAAGCCGCCATTGCTGCGCCCGCATTCCGCTTGCGCCGGTATACCATCCTCTAACCACTTGTATCCTCTCCCTTAATAATCGGATGAAACGCAGGGAAGGTTTAGGGAAAGACGGATTAAGTTGGCGGCCGTTTGCGGCTACAGAAAACCGGGGCGGCCGCGTAACGCGCCGGCAGCACCGCCGGCAACAGCTTCAAGGGGAACCTTCAATACCCCGCCGCAAACTTGTTTGCGCGCGCGGCGGCGGGGATTTTTTATTGAAGGTATATTACCAAATACAAGTAACAGGATATTTCTGAATATTCTCATCAACCGTAACAAGAAACATCTTTTCTGAAATAGCAGGCGCAATGAGCGCTCCGTCAAAAGAATCCCTCTGAATAAAAGACAGTTTCTCTAATTCCAGCATATATTTTTTATCAATAGCGGGCAGCCCAAAACCATTATTGTTACTCAACTCCAGAAAGCCCTGTGTCTTACCAATAAAAAATCCCCGTCGCTCTGCGGCAGGGTATTAAAGATTTCTCCTTGAAATTGTATCGTATGCGGGGAAACAAATCTCCCGCGGCCCCAATTTTACGCCCCACGGCGCGCAAACACGTTTGCGGCGGGGTTAAACCCTACCGGGCGCCGCCGCGCTCCAGGTGGGCGCGTGGATTGAAACAATGAAGCTCTGATGTTCAACAATACTGCCAATGGCCCGCGGATTAGCGCGCCAACAAGAATTCCGGCAATAACACCGCGGGCGGCGGCGATCAGGCCCGCTAGGGGCAGTAACCATAATAGTACTTCCAAAAACACGGAATAACCATTTCCACTAATTTTTTGCATCGGCATTTTAGCCTCCGTCAGCCGCCTCTTTTGCGATTTTGCATATAAAAGGCGGCTTCTCCCGCGCCCGCGCGCCGGAAAAGCCGCCCTGTTTGTTACGCCGCGCGGTTGTGTCCTGCCGCGAGCGCAATATGGCCTCCCACGAAGATATTATGGCCTACGATGAAGATATTATGGCCTGCCACGAAAACGCTGTGTCCTGCCATAGAAACGTTGTGGCCTACCACGAAGATATTATGGCATGCCATAAAAACATTATGGCCTGCCACGAAAGCATTATGGCCTGACATGAAAACGTTGCGGCCTGCCACGAAAACATTATGGCCTGCCATGAAAACGTTACGGCCTGCCACGAAAGTATTATGTCCTGCCATGAAAACGTTGCGGCCTGACGCGAAAGTATTATGGACTGCCACGAAGATATTATGGTATGCCGCGAAGATGTTATGTCCTACCATAAAAACGTTGCGGCCTGCCACGAAGATATTGCGGCATACCGCGAAAGTATTATGGCATACTATGAAGATATTGCGGCCTACCACGAAAGTATTATGGCCTACCGCGAAGATATTATGGCCTGCCATGAAAACGTTGCGGCCTGACGCGAAAGTATTATGGACAACTATGTATCAGGAACATTCATTTCATCAGTAAATATTCCATCCATCAAATGCCCCCTTCCGGTCTCGATATTTTCCATCCGTATTGTCAGCGGGGTTCTGCGAATGAATCTCCAATGCCCGCCGGAATAAATAAAAACGGCGCTATACTCTTTCGCTTCACCGTAATGCCCTCCGATGGTTTGGATTACATCATGTATCACCATTATGGTCGATACTATTTCGGAGAATCTTCAACCATGAAAACGCTCCCGTCCGTGATTTTCTTTGGCAATCAAAACATGATTGTCAAGAACCGTCCTCATGTCTAAGGCAACCAAGACCGGTCGTCCTAAACTAAGGTCCGGTCGTCTACAACAAAACCGTTATTCAAGCGGAAACCGGTATGCTATACAACATACTCCGCGCTTTATCAAGCAAAGCCGCGCGGGTTGCATCAACGCGGTTGAACGACGGTGAGGTATGCGTGAGGGTATAATTCGCATTTATTTTATGTATAAATGCGGGAAGCCGCGCCCATGGGCTGGGAAAGTAGGTCAGACCTGCGGCGTGGATAGGTCAGACCTCTTGATACTGCTTTGCCATTTACACAAAATATCTGACAAGTCTTATCCTCAAGGATCAAGCGGATGGTTTACCCGTTACGGCGTATAGTTAATACCCGCCTTATCCGCCTGAATATGCTGGAGCGGCCGGGGAATAACGTAGAGTTTACCGTCTTTTATAAACCGCGCGCCGGTTTGCTTGAAAATAAAAGGGACGCGCGCGGCTTCGCACTGAGCGCGCAGCGACAAAAACCACTCATACCGGCAGGTGCGGGCATTAGCGCCGGATTCCCCGCCGGCAACGACTTCTTCCACGCCGGAGAAAAGGTAGGCGGAAATGTCAAGCGGTGAAAGCAGCGGCTCATGTATAAACACCTTATGCGCTATGGGCAAATCCTTAAAAAATGGGAGCCGCTCCCCGGCGCTGCGCTGGTTTTCGCAGGTGGCTCCAATGGTTACGTTTTCATAGCCCGCGCCCCAGTCATCGGGAATACACTCCGGAAAGCGTAAAATCCTTTTTGTAATAATGAAAAACGCGCAGTCGCGCCGTTCTCTGATAATGCGCCACGCTGCTTGCCGCCACATATCCGCGCCCTTATCGGCCAGAAAAAAATCGGAACTGAAACAGGTATAAAACAGAGAGCCGGAAGGGTACTTATACGCCCCGTTTGCGTACCGCTCAAGCGGCATATCGAATTGGGCGGTCTTCTGTACGCTGCGGCTGTCCCGCCCCCATTTCGCATCCTGCCGGTACACGTAGCAGTTTTTGCAGCCCTCGCTGTATTTAAGGCACCCGTGCCACAGGTTCCATGTCGCGCTTTTCGGCGCAACCGCTTTCGGCCGCGGCAAGCCGTCAAAAAGGAATAATTGGGCGTTTTCGTCATTCGGCATACGGATAGTGAAATAATACGGGGAAACTGTTTTTTAGTATACATATCCATTCGTATGCCGGTACCATATATGCCAAACGGGACATATTCCTCAAAACCCGCGGCCGCGGGTACGTATGAGCGGAAGCCTTACGAAGCGCATCTAGCATATGTTGCTATTCGCAGTCAAACGTACCGCCCAAAGGTTCACGTTCTGGAAAATTTCACGCTAATCCGGTAATCTGAAAACACCGAGAAAGGTTGGGGCGCTGTAAATGGATGAAAAATTATTGTCGGTACCCGTTGCGGCTATGTACATCGCCACATACGCATAACGGTCGGAAGGAGAACCGGAAGCCGGCGCTACATCGGCATTTATCAGCGTCGTTGCATTTTCGGTTGAATTCAAATCAACGGTATTCAAAAAGTACCTGTCCGGTACGGGTTGAAAAGCCCCTTCTCCATCGGAACGGAACAAGGCGTACTCGTTTCCCGCGTTCAGCGTCGGAGCGCGTCCAAGGACATATTGAAAATCAAGCGTAACGGTTTGCCCGCCATCTCCCAGAATACCGCCAATTCCACCGCCTTCTATCTCAAGACTCCTGTAATTTCTGTTTCTGAAAAGCGTACCGACTACGTTGGCGTTTACGGTAGTATTCGCGGTATTGGTATAGGGCAAAAAGGCGCTGTAATCGGAAGCCAACGCGGCGTTTAGACCAGCGTATTCATTATACGACAAACTTTGATACGATGTGGCGCTTATATAAATACGGTAAAAAATAGTAAAATTGCTGAAATAGAGCGAGGAATTTTGCGGAAGCGTTACGCGCGCTCCCGACATAGGGGACAACTGTACAACGGATGATTCCGGCACCGGAGGCAGATACACGTACTCTTCAATACCGCACGCGGAAAACAAAAGAAACATAGTCATGAATCGGCAGACGGCGGACAAAAAACGTCTTCCGAATGACCAATCGCTTGCCATTATTTCAAGCCGAGCGCAATAATCCTCGATTCCGCAAAAGATGTCCATACCTCGTCATCGGGCCACTTACTAAGCACGCTGCGGTACGCCTCAATAGCCGCCTCTTTGCTCAAGGGTTCCTGCAGCCGCCCGATATTGAACTGGGCGCGAGACGCGCCCGGAAAACCGGTAAATGCAGCCGCTTTTATGAACAGATCAATAGCGCCTTGCGCGTTATTCTGTTCCTCAAGAACAATCGCCTGATTGTACACTGCCACCGGTTCAAGATACGTGCCTTTAGCGGCAACGGATGCATCGGCCCACGCCTTTTCAGCTTCCGTCCAGTTCTTTTTATCTGAGTGAACGGCCGCCGTAATTGAGTAAGCACGCGCCGATGCATATCCTTTATGTTCAGACGCAAACGCGGCCAACTCGTTTAAGAGCGTCTGTACATCGGCATCTTTGGACGCGTCGGCAATATCAAACCGCAATGCCTCATACCGCTGATTCAGCGTCTCCAGCCGGCTCATCGCTTTTGCATTATGTGAATGAAGAACGCTTGTTACCGTAATGAAACCCGCCAGCACGGCAACCGCAGCGATCAAACATACAAGAAAAACGGCTCGATTTCTCTGAATAAAGCCGCTTACTTTTTCAAGTAGCTCAGCTTCATCTTGTCTTCTGATTTTTTCTTTTGCCTTATCGGTCATAAATCCTCCTGATACTCCGTAGATTCAACGCATTAGTGTCTGCCGTATTCCGGCGGAACCGGCATTGGGGGCCGGTTCAATTTCTAAATCTTTTATCAATTTTGACAAATATGTCCTTTGTATATCCAAAACCTTCGCGGCCGCGGTCTGATTCCACTTGTTTTCTTCAAGCACCTTCTTTATAAACTGCACTTTGAAGGAAGCGAGCGCGCTTTTCAGATCGCGGCTTCCTTCTTTTTCAATAAAATTCGTCTTTTTCAGGAAGAGATCACCCTCTCCTATGCGCTTATCCCGCCCCAGCACACATGCACGTTCGATGTAGTTTTCCAGCTCGCGTATATTTCCGGGCCACGAATAGGTCAGCATAGCCTGCAAAGCGTCTTCGGAAAAACCATCGAACTGTTTCTTCATCTCCAGCGAATATTTCTTCAGAAAGAATTGAGCCAACTCCGATATGTCTTCGGGACGTTGCCTCAATGGAGGTACATACAGGAGAATCACATTAAGCCGGTAGTACAGATCCTTGCGGAACTCGCCCCTTTCAACCATCGCATCTATATCGCGGTTAGTAGCCGCCAGGATACGCACGTTCACCGTAACCGATTCGGCTTCTCCCACCCGCTCAAACGTTTTTTGCTGCAATACACGAAGCAGTTTCACCTGTAGCGACAGCGGCAGCTCACCAATCTCGTCAAGGAAAATGGTCCCGCCGTCAGCTAACTCAAAACGTCCCTTCCTGTTGGAAACCGCGCCCGTAAAAGCGCCTTTTACATGCCCGAAAAGCTCGCTCTCAAGCAGGTTTTCAGGCAGTGCGGCGCAGTTTACACGGATAAACGGGGCGTTGCAACGAGGACTACGCAGATGTATCTGCTCGGCAAATAGTTCCTTGCCGACCCCGCTCTCCCCCAAAATCAGCACCGAAGAATCGGTCTGTGCAATACGCTCAACCATATTGAGTTTTTCATACATGACAGGACTTTTTGAAATCATGGTGTGATACCCTTTCTCACCGTCCTGCTTATCCGTAAGCGCAACCTGCAACCGTTGAATTTCACCCCGGTCATGTTCCATACTCTGAGCGTTTGTAACGGCTAGCGCAGCCTGATTGGCAAATATTTCAAGCCATTCAAGATCATTTTTGGTAAATACCTGTCCGTCTTTCTTATTGATGATCTCGATAACCCCTATGCACAGTTCCTTGACACGCATGGGAACCGCCATCATGGTTTTACACGGATAATCTATATCTCTTGAAATAGCAGACAAATGGCGCTTGTCATTCTCGACATCATTCAGCATAACCGCTTCATTACGCTCAAAAACCCAGCCCGCGATTCCTTCTCCCGGTTTTACGACAAAACGCTTTGCATCGGTTCCCTTTGGTCCCAAGGCAACCTCAAAATAAAGAAAGCCTGTTTCTTTATCAACAAGAAGCAGGCTCGAAGCCTCAGCGTCGCATAAACGCTCCGCTGAATCAATGATTTCGGTCAACAAAACGGTAACGTCCTGAAAATTCAAATTTATTCGCATATTGATCTCAACAAATGTTTTAAATTTCAGAGCGTCAATAATTTGCATAGTAGTTACCGGTAACTAACGAAGTACTACTTTCCGTCATCGGCTCTTTTTGACTTCAACAGATCGCCCAGCGTAATCGTTGATCCATCACCGGTGTCGGATGACATATATTGAGACACCTCTTCGCGTCGTATCTTCTTATGATAATCGCGGATGGAAAAAGCGGCTTTCTGTTTATCGGGCTGTATTTCAAGCACCACCGCTTTTACTTTATCGCCTATGTGGTACTTCTTTATGGCATCATCGGGAGTTTCTTCGTTGTTTTCAGGCAGATTAGTTTTGTGAATAAGGCCTTCGATACCGCCCGGTACTTTAACGAAGATACCGAAATCGGTGATAGAGGAAACTTCCCCCTCAATGAAGGAACCCTGCCTGTACGCATAGCCAAAAGTCTTCCACGGATCTTCGGTAAGCTGCTTGATACCAAGCCTGATATTACGATTATCCCTTTCAAGCGCAATGACTATAACTTCAATTTCCTGCCCCACCTGCAACTCGCTGCCCGGGTGCTTGACCTTCTTTGTCCATGAAATATCATCGGCATGGAGAAAACCGTCTATGCCTTCCTCAAGTTCAATAAACGCGCCCACATTGGTGAGCTTCACAACTTTTCTGGCAAGCCGCGTACCAACCGGATACCGCTCGTGTACGGTTGTCCAAGGATTAGCCATTACCTGTTTCAGACCGAGTGAGACCCTGCCCGCCTGCAAATCGTAGCCAAGGATCATACACTTGACTTCTGCGCCGATGCTCACCATATCTTCCGGTTTCTGTATTTTCTTTACCCAAGAAAATTCGGATATGTGTGCAAGCCCTTCAATACCCTCTTCCAATTCGATAAATGCCCCGAAATCGGTAATCTTAGTAACCTTGCCCTTTACAATGTCGTTGACATGGTACTTATCCTCAAAATGAATCCACGGATCATCGGTAAAATGTTTGAGTGAAAGGTTGATACGTTTCTCATTAGGATCGAGCCGTATAACTTTGAGTTTGATCTCCTGGCCGCGCTTCACAAAATCCTTAGGACGATTCACATGCCCCCAACTCATATCATTAAGATGAAGAAGTCCATCAAACCCGCCCAGATCAATAAATGCGCCGAATGAAGTGTAACTCTTCACGATACCGATGATATCGCCTCCAATGGGCGTATGTTCAAAGAACGCCTCCCGCTTCCTTTCTATATCTTCTTCCAGCCACTTACGGCGATTTACCACAATATTTTGTTTGCCGTCTGAATACAGTCTTTCGACGTACACAAAGGCATTTAAGCCGAGTAATTTTTCCGGCTTGTCTACCTTTTGTATATCGGACTGGCTGGTAGGAAGAAATGCGTGCGTCTCGTAGCCGAGCTTGAGGTCATAGCCGCCCCTAACGAGCTTTTCGATAATGCCCTCAACCGGCGTATGCTCCTGAAACGCCTGCTTGAGATTTTTCCAAAACAATTTGACATCTGCTTTTTGCTTGGAAACAATCACTTCCCCGCGCTTATTCTCTTTCATCACGAGAATAACCGATACCTTGTCCCCAATTTCGGGAACTTCGGCAAATTCCGCTATCGGTATCTTACCCTCGGATTTGAGGTTCACATCGACAAAGACCTGATCGTCCGTAACTTGAACGACCGTACCTTCTACGAGCTGTCCCTCTTCCGCTAAATCGAGGGACTTAAGATACTCCTCCTGTAACTGCGTCTGGATGTTGGCATCGTTCTTCTTGCCATCATCCACCGGCCCTGTGTCCGACGGATTGAATTCCGCTCCCACTTCCATCTTATCCATGTTTGTTCCTTATTATATTAATGTTCTTAATATTCTCTATTAATGCTACACAAGCTTGCTCAATAGTTAGCAATGAAGTATCAAAAACCTTCACCCCTTCAGCGATTTTTAGACTGCCTTCCTGTTTATTTTTATCGATCTCGTCCCTTTCCACTATTGTTTTTTTGATCTCCTCAAGAGAAAGAGCGGAAACGCCCTGTTCAAACCGGCGTCTTGAACGCTCCTCAATCGAGGCATCAAGATAAAATCGATACTCGGCATCAGGAAAAACAACAGTAGTCATATCCCTGCCCTCAACAATAATATCAAGGTTCTTCGCTATGTTCCTGATTATATCATTAACCAGATGGCGAACCGGTGTCAAGGCGGACAGCAACGCACACTTTTTATCGATCTCATCCGTATGGAGAAGCGCATCAACATGTTCTCCATCCAGGTAAACCTGCCCGTTGTGATATTCGATATCTACGTCATAAGCATAGGCAACACACACATCAACGTTATCTTCCGCTATACGGATACCATTCCGCAAACACCCCAGCGTAATGGCACGGTAAAGATACCCTGAATTGATGTACGTAAACCCAAACCACTGTGCCAGAAACTGTGCAATAGTACTCTTTCCAGCACCGGCAGGTCCATCAATGGCAATTACCATAACATTATTATAGCGTTAATAAAAAAAATATCAAGTACACCACTCCCCAAAATAACGGTTTGAGATTGGATTTAGGAGAATTTTGTTCAAAAAACAAAAAACCTTACATAAACCCGCTTTCTACAGTACTATTGAACGACTTACCTCAACGGGAAAAATCCCGAAGAGTCTGTCGAGCTGCGGTGAGACCGTATAGGAAGTGCCTGCCGTTTTATTGTAGATATCTACGACAGTTTTCATCTCATCGGGATTTTTTGAATAAAGAGCCGATGAGTATGCAGCACGGAACAGTCCTTTTTCCACCAGTTCCTTTGTCGAAAGCACGCCGTAGTTCTGACGCGCCTGTTTATCAACGATAGCGACTGGCCCGTCATAGCCAATGGTAAAAACAAAATCTTCACGTGAGAGCATGGATTCACATCCCGTCTGTAGGTTTAATACCCCGCAACAGCAGGTATTTTCATTATAATATATTGTTTTCAAAAAATACAAGTGGAAAATTGTGCGAACCGATCCGTCATACTCTCAAGCTGGACTTTGTCTTTGTAGGAACGTCCCGCATGTTTTTAGGGTGATTTTGAAACGAGTTATAGATGGCGATTCCTTTGACAACGACGAAAACCGCGTCATAGAAGGTGCTCCTGCAATCAAACCGCACTTGTCATGTACGTAAACAAATGCCCTTCATACCGTTCATCTTTTGGCTATACGGAACGTTTGAGAGAGCTTCTCTCCGGTTTTGAGCGTTCTACAAAACGTCCGTAGTATTCTACCAAAGTTCAGTAGTATTTTACAGGGGTTTCGTAGAATAGCGTGAGAAAGAACGGACGTCGGTTGATGTATGACGACGACGAGGAGAGAACGTGCAGGTACAATACACGCTCTCAAATGAAGAATTGCAAGCGTGATTACGTTTATAATAGAGCAGGTGGAAGAAATCTCCTACTATTTTTCGCTACCTGCTTGACATTTTTTTTTCTACGTGCTATGTTTTTCATAATTTAGTGGAAAAAGGCTAAAAGATACCAACCTATTTTAGTTTTAAACATTCCCCGGTTGTGTAATGGTAGCACCGCAGACTCTGGATCTGCTTGTGGGGGTTCAAATCCTCCCTGGGGAATTCTTAATCAGAGTTTTTGTTTTTTATAGCGTAAACCTGCAGAAGTTGAAATCGTGCGGTTTTCACATTCAAACTACATCAGGCTTGTTAAAACGGCCCCTTCGTCTATCGGTTAGGACATGAGATTCTCAATCTTAAAAGAGGAGTTCGATTCTCCTAGGGGCTAAATTCTCTCGCAGAAAAACATTTTCAGCCTCGATAATCTTATTGACGACCCTACTTATATAAAAAAGCCACGAGACGCTCTTGACTATAATACAATGAGAGCTTATAGTAAAATTATGGTAGAAAATAAGAAATTTAACAAGCTGGTTTCCGAGTTATCCGTAGAGGAACGGAATGATCTTCTTAAAAAACTTGCAGGTCAATCAAATCTCTCTTATGAACCTCTCTATGAGAATAAAGTTGACTCTCAATCTAAAACAATAGAAGTACAATATCAAAAATTACCGTGGTATAGACATTTTTTTCTACTTATACTCAGCTTTTTCAAAGGCAAGTCGCCGATAAAAGTGTACGAAGAGAGGCTTATTTCAAAAATAGGGCAAGAAATAGAAATTAAATTTCCTGGATATTTCAATTACCAACATCTCATGCTGCTTCCGCTTTTCCATAAAGCAGTTGTAGACCTCAAAGACAATGTAAGGTTCTTCAAAGATGCCTTTAACGCGAGTCTCAACAATGACAGGGGCGCTTTTTACGCATTCCTTGGATCTTTAGAGATGAGCGCAGTCCATAAAAGGCTGGAAGAAGAAATAACGCCTCTGGAACTTTCTTCAAAATATCCTGAAAAAAACGAATTGGAACTCAAACAGGTAGCCATGGGCTTAATGGAAGATGCTTTTGCGGCTATCAATGAGGATCAGCGAAATGCGATGTACCAACATGCCCGTATATTGAGTTGTCTTAAAGAATTGTCTTTTTTTCTCTTTGATCGGGTTCTCTACGCCTTTGCAAATGACTCGGCTTCGGGGGGCATGACCTGTTCCGTAAGCGTAGTGAGGGATCAACTCGCAACACTGAACAATATCCTTTATTCTCTTAGAACTCCTCCATCAATAGCCTTGCTTGAATCATTGTTTGTCTTTGTTTTGCAGGAACGGGGGGAAAATGAAGATATTGACATACAAAATGAAAGTAAAAGCCTCCTGTCTACAGCGGAAAATTCTCTGGCGGCTATCCGCGAATTCAACAAAACGGTTCTCTTGACTCTGATACTCAAGGTGGCAAACCGGAATACTGCTTTCAGCCCATCCACGATTAGTGGCGGCGAAGACTGGTTTACGGTGTACCGTGACTATTGGAAACAACATATAGAACTGTCTTTTGAAAATTATATGCGAACAAAGCGTCAACGGGAATTGTTTGAGTCTTTTAGCTCGTTCCTGAAAGGAACTCCGCTCAAAACATTGGAACACGCAGAATCCGAGACTAACACGGATGGAATGCCGGTACGGCTGGGTTATGAACTTTCATTCCTTTTGACCTTCCATTCGATTGTCTTTGTAGCCGATATAAATAAAATACTCCGTCCCATTTTGCTTGAGGGAGAATTCACCAAGAGGGAAAATAGGACATTATTTACGGAAAGTTACAATGACCTTATGAAACTCGACGAAGATATTAAACGGTTTGATGAGGAGATTGCATCCACTGGAGAGATTGGAAAACAGTACGTCATTGCCCAGTCGGATATGTCGCTTACAAGCAGGCGGCGCAAAGTACAGCCAGTGCTTGAAATGGCAAATGAAGCGGCAGCCGATATCGTAACAAAAGCAAAAAAAGGGATTGAAAATATGCTCGTTGTGTTACAGGGTATTGCCAAGAAAGATCCGGACGGCAAAAACGAGATGATCTCCAATATACACAAATTTATTGGGAAACCGCCTACAGCTACACTTTTAAGTGTAGCTGTAGCTAACTCGCCGGTAGTACCGGCTGCTTTTACCCCAAAAGGAATGGCTTTCTTTAATGGTATCGCTGACGTTATACAAAATTTGCGACAAGCTTTACACGTTCTTAATAATATTGAAACATTAGGCTTGAGCTAAAGAGAAAAACATGACTGCTGTTTTGTCCTCCTTTTTCCTTTCTGATGTATATGATGACGATGTGTTTCTTTTTCCATTTTTCTTTGATGGAAAACCGCTTTCCGGCATCTTTTGTCTACTTTCCACCCGAAACGCAGGCAGTATGGATGTGCAGGAAACCGAACGTAGACATGCCTTTTTGAAAAAAAATGGCGTCGAGCCCGCGAAGACGTACGCCTGCTATCAGACTCATTCGCAAAAAGTTGCTGTTATTGATACCGTTGACGAAAACCATTTCTCCAAGTCCCTATCTGATGCGGATGGACTTGTAACTGGCGCAGGCTGCGACGTACATGTATATCTTTCTGTTACCGTGGCGGATTGTCTTCCGGTGTATGTGTTTGATACAGAGACCGGTGCTTTCGGCATTGTTCATTCCGGGTGGAAAGGAACCGGTATCGTGTTGAATGCGCTTAAAAGCATGAAAGTAGAAACACACCCTGAAACGGTATGCGTGGTACTCGGCCCCTGTATATGCGGGAATTGTTACCACGTTGAGGAGGAGCGTCGGCGTGTTTTTGAGGTACAATTCGACAGTATAGAGCGAAGGATGCCCTCCGAATATCCGCTTGGTAATGTGGTAAAGGGCGATTGTCTTGACTTGCAGGCGGCAAATGCGAGGCTTCTGGCAAACGCCGGCGTGCGGAACATTGCGTATTGTAAAAACTGTACATTCACCGATGAACGGCTCGGTTCTTTCCGTCGCGAAGGAAGGGATTTTACTAAAATGATGGCAGTGATAGGGAGAAATAATCGTGTTCATTCACTATAAAGAAATATGGAAACAAAAACTTGCAAGTGCGGTCAATGCGCTACTTGAGGAGAACGGTGTAACGGAAACGATTGCCGCTTCCGATATAATTGCAGAAATTCCGCCTCAATCCAATATGGGCGATCTTGGTTTCCCCATGTTCACGTATGTAAAACTCCTGCATAAAAATCCACCGCAGATAGCGCAGGCTGTGCTTGCTAAACTCGATACCGGTTCCAGTGTTGCTAAAGTCTTGGGTCCCTACGTGAACATATTCCTTGATCGTGCAGAGATTGCCGGTGAGTTGCTCAAAGAGGCGGCTTTGGGAAAACAAGGGAGTCTAGGCAGACCAGATACGCTTAAAGGCAAGCGTATTATGGTAGAGTTTTCCAGCCCTAATACAAACAAACCGCTACACTTGGGACATTTACGCAATGACATACTGGGAGAGAGTATTTCCCGCATTTTAGCGGCATGCGGTGCGGAAGTCCGCAAAGTGTGCATAATCAACGACCGAGGTGTGCATATCTGTAAATCCATGTTGGCATATCGCCTGTACGGTGAAGGTAAAAGTCCAGAAAGCGAATGCATCAAAAGCGACCACTTTGTGGGACAATGGTACGTACAATTCAACCGGATAAGCAAGGAAGACCCCGGCATTGAGGAAAAAGCACAGGAAATGCTGCGCAAATGGGAAGCCGGCGATGAGGATATAACGGCTCTGTGGAAAAAGATGAACGAATGGGCTATCAACGGTATAAAAGAGACGTACAAACGTACCGGCATTTCTTTTGATACGTACTACTTTGAAAGTAAGACCTACCTGCTCGGCAAAAACGAAATTTTGAAAGGACTGGAGAATGGTATTTTTTACAGAGGTGCTGATGGGGCGGTTATGATCGATCTTTCTGCAGAAGGGCTTGACAACAAGGTGCTTCTACGTAAGGACGGTACGTCTATTTACATCACCCAAGATATTGGTACCGCGATTTTCAGATATGAAGACTGGGCTTTTGACCGGCTTGTCTACGTGGTGGGATCGGAGCAGCAGTACCACTTTAAGGTACTTTTCAGTATTTTGATTAAACTGGGCTATATATGGGCGAAAAATTTGTACCACTTGAGCTATGGCATGGTAAATCTACCGGAAGGCAAAATGAAAAGCCGTGAAGGTACAGTTGTTGATGCAGATGATCTCCTTAACGACCTGAAAGAACTGGCGCTTCAGGAAATAAAAGAAAAGGAACGGGAAGAAGCGGTCGGTAATCCTGAAGCAATTGCGGAAAAAGTAGCATTAGGCGCTCTGCACTACTATCTTTTACAAGTGAGCGCCCCGAAAGATATGCTCTTTAACCCGAAAGAATCCCTTTCCTTTAATGGCAACACAGGTCCCTATCTTCAATATATGGGCGCGCGTATTTCGTCAATGCTCCGCAAGGCGCCTATGCCAACGGCTACGTCGACGGTACAACCGGAATTGCTTTCAGGCGACGCCGAGTGGGATGTCATCAAAATCCTCTTTGATTACAACAACACCATAGCCGAGTCCGCAGAGAAAATGGACAGTTCTATCATGGCGGCTTATTTGTACTCGCTTTCAAAGGCTTTCAGCAGGTTCTACCACGACTCTCCCATCCTACATGCGGAGCATCCCGATCTTACCGCCGCACGGCTTGCGTTAAGTGAGGCGGTTCTTTTCGTGCTAAAAGATGCGTTGTATCTTGTAGGCATACCATTTCTGGAGGTAATGTAATGGTATGGAAGCCTGTGTACCAGTTAAAAGAATTTCTCAAATGCGGCTAACAGTTTCGGGCGGATAGTTTCAACGGTTCCCTCTATGCTCAACCCGGCGGCGTTTTTGTGTCCGCCGCCACCGAAATCCGCAGCTATCTTTGAGACATCGATCCTATCCTGCGAACGCAATCCGACGCTACACCTCGCCGGCGCTTCCTGCCTGATGGCCACGATGGCTTCTACGCCGTGTATTGTCTGCAAAAGTTGGTACAGGGTGTCTGAATCTCTGCTCTCAAGTCCAAAATACTGCGTTTCATGGTATTCTTCTGTAGTAAGAATGAGCTTCCCATCAAAATACGCTTGAGAACGGAATAGAAGGATACCCAATAGCTGCCGTGAGGCAAGAGTTTTCCCGCCATTTATAAGACGAAACGCCTCTTTTGGATTTGCCCCTCTCTTTATGAGACGAGACGCATAAGCAAACGTTTCATCTCCTGTTGAGTCAACATGACGGAAGAAACCTGTGTCCGTACAAAGCCCAAAAAACAGAAACTTCGCCTCTTCTTCGGTTGGAGTAAGTCCCAGCGCTTCGATTAAGGCAAGGATCAGGAAGGTAGTGGACGGGGAGCTTGGCTCAATAAACAAAGGATTTTCGTATGTACCTGCACAACGGTCCCACCCCTCGTGGTGATCGATAATAGCAGTGGGCAATCTTTTGAGACTCTCTTTCAAATCGCCGATACGGCTCACTACCGAACAGTCCACGACAATGGCCGCCGCGCCCTGCAGTTCTTTCTCGCCTACGGCGTTTATAAAACGCTTTTTATACATGGAAATTTCGGTACGCCTAAAAGGGCCGTCCGAACAAACAATCGATTCTTTGCCAAGCCGTTTTAAGACAGATGCCAAGGCAAGCTGACTTCCAACACAATCGCCATCCGGCTCTTTATGTCCAGCTATAATAAACTTTTTGTGATCTTTAATAAAATCAAGTAATTCATAAGGAACCGCTATGGACATTACAGACCCCATAAACGGTAAGGTAGTAATTACTCACCACCTTACCGTTACTCTACTGGTACTCTCTTCTGCCAAACTTGAGCGAAATATCCGTTACATTCTCGAAACGGTCGTCAATATTCGTCTGCAAGGGCATGTATCCCCATGTAGGATCGCTGCGGTTCTCTCGCACATACAGTCTTACATGATCGAACGCTCCATTTCGGTAGTAGACCGTAAGGTTCGGAAGTACGGGAGTTCCTTTCAGATTAATAATAAAACCTTTGCTTTCTTTAGTTGAGAACCATGAAGCGGGAAGGTACACCGTATCAAGCTCGGTTCCGTAAGTTCCTACATTATAAGTAACAACATACCCTTTTGAGTAAGGGTATATCTTTGCGATGGGAACTTTTACATAATAGAAATCGTTACTGTCGGGATCCTCGGCATCTTGTGCGAAAAGCGGCAATATCGCAAAAGCCATACTTACCAAAATAACAAAAAAAGATTTTTTCATCAAAACCTCCAAAAATAAAGTAAGATAAGTATACCTTGTTTCAATCTGTTTTGCAAGAGGTATTTTTACATAATGCCATTCTGATCCATACAAAAATCATATTATGTTATTTTGCCGCTCTACAGCGCCGGTATGCCGGCATAGATTCATGGGCGGCTTGTATGCACGGTTCGTTACGGGCGCATCTTTTTTCAGAGAGAAGCGCATCTCTCCGGGGCGAGAAGCGCATCTCTCCGCGGCGAGAAGCGCATCTCTTTCGAGCGAGATACGCTTCTCTTGAGAAAACCGCTTGACAAACATAAAGAGGCCCCTCATGCAACGCGGCGCGTACATGAGGCGGCCGGATTGGGGGGTGGCGGAAGCCCCGCATAAGCCCGTGAAACGGGCGGCGCGGGGCTGGAGACAGGGGGGCGCGACGGGCGGGCCCCTATATGCCGCATAAGGCAGGGAAACAGCGCCCCCCCTTATGCATACCCCCGCGCTTCCCTAAAGCGGTTTCAAAAAGCACGCATCTAAAACCGCCTGCCTAGTAGGACGCGTTGAGCGCGCCCTGATCGAGTACAAAAACGACGCGCGCATGGCGGAGGAGATTTATATTTTCATCGGAAGAGAGCATAAGAAGCGCATCGCTCCTGTCGATTACCGGATCCGTGGGATTCATCCCGAAAACTCCCCGCGCTATGATACGCAGGGGGTTCTTGCCGACAAAGGCTTCCAATTCGCCGTCCATTCCGGACGGGGTAGACCGGAACACGGCTTCCTCCGGCACGTATTTTACGATACCGCCCTTACTCCGGTCCGGTTCGGTCATACTCCGCTCGTAGATGAGGTTCATGTCCGTATCCCAAATCTTCGGGAAAATACAGGGCTGAACAAGAGACGCGGTCCTCCCGCCGTGAACGGGGAGGCTGCCGCTCGCAATGATGATGACGCCCGTATAAACAGGCGCTTTGACCGTTGAAAGGGGCTGCCGTATAGAGGAAGGTCTGGTGTGGCGCAGCAATGATGCGCCCACCGCCTTGAGGCTCACGGTGTACGAAACCTGCATATACCCCATATCCTTTGACAAGGCGGGCGGCGTTTTGTGCGCCGGACGGCTCAACGCATCTAGGTTAGCCGCATTGAGTTCCCTGACGTTCAAAAGATCGGCTACCGTATGGGAAGAATCCACCGGTATATTCAAGAGGATGGGACGTATGAGATGAACATACTCCCCCTCAACGATTCCCTCCGCCTGCACCCTTCCGCTCGGCAGGCTGATGTTTGCCGAAGCAAGATTGAGCGTTGTCTGCGCCCTGATCTCCATAGATACCCAGTCAACGGAACTCTTTATGTCAAACATAGTCTCGCCAATGGCGAATCGGGCAAAACAACAACACAATAACAATAACGCTATCGAGCGCTTCATAGCGGTTTCTCCACAGTCTCCAATTTTCCGTTCTTTTCCATTTTTTCCATTTTTTCCATTTCTTCTATTTTCTCCATTTTTTCTACAAACTACTTCCCGGCGCGCGGCAAACGCCCCGTTTAACGCCGTGTTTTGATTCGGCGCCCATTGCCTTACTCTTCTTTTATCGGCACTTTAAGCGCCCTTCCTATACTCAGCGTATCCTGTAAATTCATATTATTGATCATTGCGAGCGCTTCGGGACGGACGTTATAGGAGCGCGCAATAGACCAGAGCGTTTCCCCCTGCCGTACCGTGTGAGTGCCGGTAAAATCGGTTGGAAGAGGGGCGTTCATTACCGCGCCCGGATAAGGTCCCACATCTTTATAAGCGGGAATGATGAGCCGTTTACCGATTTGAAGGGTCTGGGGCTGCACGCCCTTGTTGTGTTCCATAATGTGCGTAACCGTAACCCCGTAATGCCTTGCAAGCGCGGACAGCGTATCGCCGGATTTAACGGTGTATATATGGTATTTGATCAAGATAATGTCATTTCTTTCAAGTACTGCGGCGACTTTATCCGCATCTTCCGCCCGTACTTTAAGGTAATAGTTTGCATCCGGAGGCGTAACGGTGTAGAAAAGTTCCTGATTTGCGTTTATCAAAATTTGTTCATCAATACCCGCGTGTTCGGCTACGACCCGCAGATCAACGGTTCTGCCCACGTTGATCCGAATCCATTGGGGGTCTTTTACCCAGAGTACCGGTAAGCCAAATTGACGCGGGTGCGTAAGGATATGGGAAACGGCTAGGAGTTTCGGCATATACGCCGAGGTTTCCGCTTTGAAGTAGTTTTTTTCGGAAAGCTCCCAGTAATCCTTAATACCGCCCGCTTGCCGGATAATTCTTTGCATACCGCCGAGTCCCATATTGTATGCGGCAAGGGCCAATGCCCAGTCTCCCAGAGCGCGGTAGTTTTCCTGAAGCTTTTCAAGCGCTCCCACAGTGGATTTCCAGAAATCCATGCGCTCATCCATCCAGTCCGTGGCGTTCATGTCAAAGGGAAGCATACTGTTCCGCATGAATTGCCACAAACCGGTAGCGCCCGCCGAGCTTTTCGCGTTACTCACAAAACCCGATTCAACGACCGGAACGTAGAGCAGCTCCGCCGGCAGATTCCGCATATCAATTTCCCGCCGGATAAACGCCAAATACGGTTCCGCGTTTGTCATAATATTGTTGAGCCAAAGCTTGCCGCTTTTTGTAGTATACTGCTCAATGTAACGCCGAGTAGACGGGTTATCATGCCCGCCTATCTGCGATGGAATTTCAGCGCCGGCAATATCGCCGCCATTACCAAGCCGTTCGAGAATGGGCGCGGTTTTTCTGCGCACGGGGCGCGAAAAAACCGCCTGCTCCGCGGCGGCCGCTGCTGATGCGGCTGCCGCAGCAGCGGATGCGGCCGCGGCGGCAGCGGCGGACTCCGCCGCCTCAATGGAAGGCGGCGGATCAGCCCACAGAAGCGGCTGTACCGCGGTGAAAAAGCCGATGAAAGCCGCCAGCGCTGCGGAAGCCTTGTTCCCGCGGGTCTTGCTGTCGATTCTCCCGCAAACTGAAGTTTTGAGAATTTTGAAGATTTTGAAGATTTTGAAAATGCTTCTAATATTAGAATTTTTCACCATAGTACACACCTGCCCATTCCCAGCGCCCGTGTATATCGGGATTCAAGGGAAAATAGATTTTACGGAAGTAAAGATACCACGTTGAAATGTTCTGCGACCAGCCCCATGTCTTTAAGTAGGCTTCCGTTGCATTTGAACTTGGATCCAATGCCGCCGCATATTGCACATTAGTTCCCTGCATAAAATCGGCGGGGGTAAATTCAGCCATGCCCAAATCACCGGAATCCTGCTCCGACCAAGAGCGGGCGAAGAAATTGACCTTTGCGCGGTACTGCCAGAGCTGCCAACTATTGCCTGCGGCTATGGCTGATTTTACGGTATTAACTAAGCCGGACAGAGTTTCAAACGTCCAATCTTTTGAGGATTTGTTGAAATCAACGAGTTGCTTTGCGTAATATTCGGCGTTAGGAAAACCCGGGACGTTTGTACCTATGAAAGTGAGAAACTGAGTGTAGGCTTGTATGGCGTGATCCCATTCGCCGATGCGTTCATAGGCTTGACCGAGCAGAAAATAAGCGGCCACAAGATCGGTCTGTTTGGGAAAGCGCGTTGTGAGTTCCTGATAATATTTGACGCGGCGTCCTGCATCGGTAACGAGATCGAGCAGTTGGTTGAGACACGCAAAATGAATTGATTGTCCTTCAATAAGCAAATCCGGATAATTTTTAAGAATGATCTCAAAATAAAGCGCGGCTACCTGCGGCGCTTCCTGTAGGATATAGGAATAGGCAATCATAAGAAGGTAGTACGCGTTGAACTGATTATCCGGCATTGCGTAGATCTGCGCGGAGAGGAAATTGTTGAGCACGGTGTACTCGTTTTGCCGCATATAGATAGCGGCTATCTCGCACACCACTGAGAACCGCTCTTCCGCCGAGTATTCCATCGAAATATCCTGTTGATTCAGAAGCGTCCAGAGATTTTTGAGCTGTTCCTGTTTTTCTTCTTTTTCCTCTGTGCCGGTCAGGTAATAGGGATCGATCTCATAACGATTCGTATCTGTACAGCCGGAAAAGAACTGTACAGCCAGTGGTACCAATGACAAAAGACAGTATGCTTTCTTCATTATGCCATAATATACCATACCTTTTTATCTTGGCAAGGGATGTCTTTTGTGATATATTGTATAATATGCTGTACAATACAAAATTGAAACGTTCTATTATTGCACGAATAATTTTCTTTACAGGTCTGGTTTTTGTACTGATAGGGTTTGCTTTCTTGGGGAGAAGCCAAGAAGAAGTTTCTCAACAATATATATTTTTGGCGTTTCTATTTATGCTGTCCGGCGTAGGTATCGCTTTTTTTGCTATAAAGCTCAATAAGCGCGCGCTGTATCTTTTCTTCGCTTCTTTTTCAATACTGCTTGGAAGCTTCCTTTTCCTATCGGCGCTCATGCTGTTTCCTTTCTCGTTTAAGCAGGCATGGCCTCTTGCCGCTGTTTTTTCCGGTATTGCCCTCATTCCGGCAGGCTGGCGGAAGTATAGGAGGTTGCATATCAAATTCATCGCCCCGTCTTTTGCGTTCATTACGCTCGGCGCATTCTTGCTCATTTTTTCGTTTCGGATAGTTCCATTTAAATTCACGCAGTTTATCTTGCATTGGTGGCCATTGATCGTCCTTGTGACCGGCATCTTGCTTATCCTTTTGGTTTTAGGGACAAAAACCGCACGTGAGGAAACAAAACCGTGAGGCACGCCGCAGGGTGGTTCCCTATCCTGCCGGCAATTTTTCTGTTTTCTTGTACAGCTCAACCTGTCATACGGCAAAACAATCCTGATACACCGGTTCCCGCCGTCTCTGAAACAGTTCCCCAAAGCCGCGGGATGCCTGCCATTCCTTCCACGGAAAGCTCCGGTCCGCCGCCGATGCCGCCCAATCAGCCGGCGGCCGGCGGTACCGGCAGACTTGCCGATGAAATACGCTCGCTGGTGTATGGAGGGATACCATCGGCATTGTTAAAGGCGCTTGAAATTATCCGTACACAGAATCTTTCAAGCGGCGAATTCGGCAGGACGATGAATGCGATAATCGTGTATCTGCTGCAAAGATTGTATCCCGACATTCAGGGACAGTTCCCCGCGGCGGTTCTGCCCCAAACTGCGGTTTATATGAAAATTTTGCAAGGCGTTGACAAAGGTATCTATACGGCGCCGCCTCAGAATGGGGATTATCTTGAATACGTCCTTCCTTTTCTGGCTTTAATCAAAGATGCGGATCCTGAAAGGTTAACCGAGAGCCTTCCCCATTTGGAAAAAGCGGTAGCGCTTTACCCCAATGGGGTTATACCCCGATACTTTATTGGGTTTGTTTATGAAAACAGCGGGCGTTTCGCGGAAGCGCGCACCGCGTATTCGGAAACGCTTAGTATATCAAAGGAGTGTTATCCGGCTGCTCTCGGATTGGCGCGCCTTCTGGAGGGTGAGGGGTTATATCAGGACGAGGCGCGGCTGTTGTCGGATGCGCTCATGCTTTTTCCCGACAATATGAATATTAAACGGCGGCTTGCGACCGCATACTACAAGATGGAAGACTGGTCCCGCGCGGGCGGCGCGATTGCGGAAATTTTGCAGAGAAACAACAGGGAGGGGAATTTTCTGCTCATGTACGCGCACGCATTGATCGAGCAGAAGCAGTTTACCCAGGCGCAGGGACAGCTTGACGCCTATGCGATCATCAATACAAATAACCCGCAGTATTTATTTCTACGCGCGCGCGTTCAGGCGGAGGGCTTCCGCAACCGCGACGCCGCGCTGAACTATCTCCATGCGCTCCGAAATGCGCCTGTAGTTACGGACGAGTCCATGGTGTACATGGCGAAATTACTGTTGGAATCGGATAGAAAAGAAGAACAAGCCGAAGGGAGGACCGTACTCACCGAACTGATCGGCAAGGAGAATCCTTCTTTAACCGTTATTGAACTAGCCGCTACGGATGCGATCCGGCGTGAAGCGTGGGACGAGGCACTTCCCTATATGCAGCGCCTGCTTGACGAGCGCCGTTCTTCCGCGGATTTGATGAATGCGTACACGGTTGCCCATGGACAGAGCAACAATGCCGCGGCTCTGGCCTACGCCCGCGAGCTGTTCCAGAAAGAACCGTCAAGAACCGACGCTACGCTTGTCTATATTGCGGCACTGATCGATACGGGACGGACGACGGATGCGGCCGCTTTGATAGACGCGCGTATCAACGCAACGCCAACCGGTACCGTGCGAGCCCGTTACTATTACCTGCGCAGCCGCACGAGAAGCAGTGATGAAGCCCGTTTAGACGACCTACGTTCAAGTCTTTTCGAGGATCCCCGCAATTTGCAGTCGCTTATAGCCATGTTTGAGTACTACCACAGACAAGGGGACCGCCGTGCGCTGTACTATTTGAAACAAGCGCTTGCCATTACCCCTGATAATCCGCAGTTAAAGCGGTATGAAAAAGAATACGCAATCAGCCCATGAGCGCGGC
>JAITAN010000213.1 GCA_031284105.1 Treponema sp.
AGAGTTCGAAACTGTCTGAAACAGGGAAATGAGTTCCTGTATATTTCCTGCGGCTTCCCATTGTTGCATACCTTCTTTCCAAACAAGCGTTTCCTTGGTTAACTGTCCTTTTTGCGTCATTTGTATAAGTTCGTTCATACCAAATGGACCCGTAGGCTTATTCCCTATGGCAACATTGTATCTGACAATGGGAGTGGTTTGTTGTACGCCGGACATGGTTTCTGCCGGTTCACCGGACTGCACCTGCTGTACTGAAGAGACATCTGTAGCCACATGAGCTGGTTCCGCAACAGAGCGAGACGCGGTCTCACGTCCGGGAAGCAAGGTTTTTTGGACATTCACCGGATACCAGTCCATATCAGCGTCTATCACATTTATAATTATAACGTTATTCTGTGGATGCGTTACAACGGTCGTTCCTGTTATTGTATTATTTTCCAGGGTAATCGGCACGAGCTTTGTTGTCGGAGAATTTTCTAATGCTTTTGTCTCTACAGCGTTCCACATATTTTCTTGAGCATTGTACATACTCTTGGCAAGATGTAAGATGACTACTCCGTTCTTTACTATAATTTTTTCTGATTTTCCTATATCGATCTGAGCCACAAGTCGTCCTTTTTCACCGGGTCCCGCTTTCATCGCATCATCGGACTCGTACCAATCCATAATAACCGCAAGCGGATAAGGCGGTTTCTTCGTATCGGCGTTGCCGCTCCATGTTATGCGTATTTCGGATTCTCCCTCACCTGCAGAGAGTGAAGTTGAGTTTACCAGCTTATCACCAGATATTGTAGCAGTGTTTTTTGTTGACAAGCAGGATGAGTAGATAAAAGAAACTATACATATATCGCATAATAAACACAAAGGAAAAAGAACTGGTTTTTTCAGAATTTTCATACATTTCTCCCTCATTTAGCACTATTCGCTTCAATTATCGTCACAACACCTTTTTTTACACTAAACGTATATGAAATATTTGGCAAGAAATTGAATATAATATCAATGACTTTTTTATCTCTTTTTATAGATAAAATATGCGATCCGGAGGGAATGCTGACTCTGGTTTCGAGCTTGTTCCAATTCCATTGGACAGTATCGCCGTCTATAGTATCAACGGTTATCTGAGATGGAATTATCAAAAGACATTGCTGCGAGTTGGGATACGAGAGATCATAAACACCCAGGTTGTTAACCGTCGTCCTGCTGGCGCAACCAATGGAGAACATCGTCACGGTAACATCGAAAAAAGCAAGAAAAAAGAAAAACGAACTGTATTTTTTCATAACGTCCCCTTCAATGAAATTGTTACAATTCTATCAAAATTATCGGCAAAGGTTTTGAGTTCCTTTTTCCCATAATGTGCAACACGTTCTATACCAAGCCCGCTTCCGGCAAGTACTAGCATAAAATTTCGCATGGAAAGCTGTTGCCTGATATTTTCACCGGTGTAGATTCTGCCCCGGTCGTCCAGTACCACAATACCGCGTTCAACTAGCCGTACGGCTAGCGGAATATCCCGCGTTATAACTAGATCACCTTGACACGCCAGTTCCACAATTCGATCATCCGCGGCACCTTCTCTGGACGGGCACACCTCCATGGCGGCATGATCGCCTTCAATACCCGGTATCCGTCTGTTTGCCACAAATACCGCCTCTATCCGTCGCTTCCTTGCCGCTCTCATCACCAATTCCCGCACGACTCTGGGACAGGAATCCGCATCTACAAAAATTTTCATCTCTTACTTTTCCGTTGAGGCGTTTCATGAGGCTCCATAGTAAGTACTATATCACATAAAACCAATTCCCGCAATATACAAAGTAAAATTTCCATTTAAAGAGAGTTTCTCCGCGTTTCCGGCAGCAATAAAGGCACTTTCCCCTTGTTTCAAACTTTCTTCACTTTTCTCATTATCTTTTTCACCTAAAGAAACAATCACAACTTTTCCACACGTAACGATAACGATTGCAGGTCCATCTTCCATCCATGTACTAGGATATTTCATAACGGATAGCGAAAATTCTTTACATTTTACAGGATATTTTGAAGGATTAGGATGCAAAATTTCGGGCTTGAATGCCGAAAAGGTGAGAATATGAAGCAATTCCTGCCGGTCAATATGCTTGGATGTAAGCCCTCCGCGCAATACATTGTCCGAATTTGCCATAAGTTCCACTCCAAGTCCATGAAGGTACGCATGCAGTACCCCTGCCGGCAAGAAGATGGCATCGCCTTTTTCAAGAAAAATAAGGTTCAAATACAAAGGTGAAAGTACCGCCGGATCTGATGGGTATTCCTCCGCAAAAGAAGCGAGCGTCTCCCAAACGTCACGGTATTGAGAGTACCTCTCATTGAGCCGCCCCTTATGTGTTACGGCACGATCGCGTATACGCTGCCTGATAGCAGAAGGAAGGATGAACAAAATGTGAAGAAACTCTTTAAGCCCCAAATCAAGCGCCGCTCTCAGATCAGCGAGGTCTTCCATACCGAAAGCATCAAGCAAGGCACGGATTTCACCGATTTCCCGAAAACCCGCCATTGCCTTAAAGGACGTGAGCGCACAAATAATTTCCGGTTTGTGATTGGAATCTTTGTAGTTCCGATTGGGTGCAGCTAGTGGGATTTCGTCGTTGTTTTCTCGTTCAAAACCAGCTTGCGCCTGTTCAAGGTTAGGATGGGCTTGTATAGAAAGCGGCTTGTCTGCGGCAAGAACTTTAAACAGGAAAGGTAAAGCTGTGTTACCCTTACCGAGGTACAGTTCTGCATCCTGTTCAATAAGCTCTGCAAGGCTGATTGTTTTTCCTTTATATTCAATTTGGGACTGCCCGTCTCTATGAACACCCATCCACAATTCAGCGTAGGGCTTTTTATCGGGATTTTCTTCTCCCAGTAATTCAGGAATCCAATCAGGGGATCCCCATGCATAGTTTTTTATCTGATTTTTAAGCTTAAAGACTGGAAACATAATTATGCTCCGTTTTCTAGTATTTCATTCATACATTCGATTAGATGACGGGTTATTTCTTCAGTTTCCTGCTCTTCATGGATGATGAGTTCCTGTTCTGCTGCGTGCCGGTCACATACATTCAAGTATTTATCGTATGCGAGAAAACCGGTTAAAATAGCTACTTTAAGCGGATCTTTAAGACCTGTTGAATTTTGAGTTTCCTCAACCGCCAATTGATAACATTCAAGTAAACGGTTAAGGTATTCATCGGAATTTTCATCTACCGCAATGGAAAGTGAGGTTCCCAATACTTCAATACGGAGATTGGTTTTTGTCATGTCTTCACGAGTGGTAATGAACGTTATTACCCGGATATCCCTGATCGTGAATCATATCGCCGTTCTTAAAAGAAGCAGCGTGAGCAGGATAATTCTGAACAGGCTGCTCGCGCTGGGCTACAGGCGCCAACGCAGCATCTGTGTGCTGCTCTACATCCGCACTTTTGTTTTCCAGAGAATCTTCAACCTGATTGAGCCTATTCAGCGCTGAAAGTATACCACTCTCAATAGTCTGGTGATCTTCTTTGTAGGTAAGTATTGAAAACTCCAGTTCGTTTATCTGATTTTGAAACGTATCAATTTTTTTCTTGAGCTGCTTGTTTTCTTCCATAAGCGCCGTATTTGCTCCAGTGAGTTGTTTTACCTTCTCCACAACTTTAGCGACCTTCGCTTCCAACAATTTTACATTTTCAAGCGTTGCCATATTACACCTCCAAGGCAGCTTTCGACATTTCCGCAACAGCCTTAAAAGCTGCGGCATCTTCAAGCGCTAAGTTTGCAAGCGCTTTGCGGTTGATGATAACACCGGCTTTATGAAGTCCTTTTATAAAACGTGAATAACTGATACCCTCAGTGCGGCACGCCGCATTAATGCGTATAATCCAAAGCCGCCGGAAATCACCTTTCCTATCTTTTCTATCGCGGTATGCATAAGAAAGGCTCTTCGTAACCGCGTCTTTTGCGGTTTTGAAATTCGAGTGCCGTCTTCCCCAATACCCTTTTGCGAGTTTTAATATTTTTTTACGGTGATTCTTTCGTTTCGCGCCATCTACTGCTCTTGGCATTTTTCTCTCCTTATCCCTTTATTTACCCGTAGGGTAGAAGCTGTTTCTTAATAACAGCAACATTATCTTGCGACAAGATACCGGCGTGACGGAGACTCCGTTTCCGTTTGGTCGATTTCTTGGTTAAAATGTGGCGAAGGTTTTGTTTTTTGTATTTAACCTTGCCTGTTCCGGTGAAAGAAAAACGTTTTGCTGCGCTCTTCTTTGTCTTCATTTTCGGCATACTGCTATCCTCATTATTTTTTAGCCTTCGGGCTTAGTATCATGGACATATTCCGCCCCTCCATTACCGGAGGCTTGTCCATTACATATTCGCCTTCAATGCGTTTTAACATATCGTTCATAACGCCAAACCCCAACTCCGTATGAGCAAGTTCCCTGCCCCGGAATCTAATGGTAACTTTGACCTTATTGCCCTCTGCAAGAAATTCCTTAACATGCTTGGATTTGAATGCCATGTCATGATCATCGATTTTGGGCTGCATACGAATTTCTTTTAGTTTAAGCAGTTTCTGCTTTTTCTTTGAATCGCGGACTTTTTTTTCGTTTTCAAATTTAAACTTACCATAATCAAGAATTTTTACTACGGGCGGAACAGCATGAGGCGCAACTTCCACAAGATCAAACCCTGTAGAGCGGGCAATCTCAAGCGCAGACTGGGTCGACATGATCCCCTGCTGCTCTCCTTCGTCCCGAATGAGACGAACCTCCCTTACCCTGATTTGTTCATTGATTCGTAAATCTTTTTCTGACAACTGCACTTCCTTATGATGTTTAACATATAGTAACTTACGCGTTACATAACAGTACTGCTACCTTCAAGTCCCGCGCAATTAAAACATCTCCTAGGGGAATCGAACCCCTGTTGTCGGGATGAAAACCCGATGTCCTGACCCCTAGACGAAGGAGACACTCAGTAATAAACGCTAAAAAATCATTGTTTTACCGTTTATATTTGTGTAATCTACCTGATTTTCCATTTTGTGTCAAGTAGGTTATTGATAAAAATCGTGTTTTTTCTTTGAGTATATGAGTATGCAACTGTTCAAGAGGTAAGGTACTTCTCTTTTCTTCCATAGACAAAAGAGGTGGAAGGAGAGAATTGGGAAAACCCCTAAAAACTGAAGTTTTAGAAGTTTTCCTAAAATGTTTATTTGTACTATACTTTGAATGTACGAGGTTTCAAAGCAGAACCTACAGTTTCATAAGTAATTTAAGCCCGAAGCGCAAACACTCTTGTTAAACGCCATTTTTTTACTACGTTAGCCGCCCGGCATGGACGCGGGCGGGTTTTACTTTCCAATATATTTTTTTGTAGGATGACCGCTACCGACAAATATTTTTCCCCATGCGTTATATAAATTTTCTGCCGTAGCCGGTTCAGGGAATAAATTCTTTGCCAATTCTTTTTTTACAAAAAAGGCATTAACCCCATTTGTGTTTGTTCCAACTAATGTATAACCGAGACGGTTTCCCAGTAATTCCAATGATTTTAACGACACGCCCTGTTTATCACTACCATCCCATATATGATTAGGGTCATATTCCATAACCCACTCGCACGGCGGCGGGAATTTCGCGTTATATTCAATAACAACAACCCGCGGGGAAATGCAATGTATCTTTTCCCATATCCAATAGTCATTCCCGTCAACGTCAATGCTCAATAAATCAATTTCACCATTGACATTTCCGTCTTCACCGATGAGTTTGTTGATATTATCCGTTGTTATAAAAGCGTTAATCGCGGTCAGTCGTTTTTCCGATAACGGTTTTGAAAAAAACTCCCGCAACCGGTTAACATTATTTTCATCGCCGTCTATCCACAAACCTCTCCAGCCATTGAACAATAAAAAATGGCAATTACTTTCCAGCCCATCCTGAACGCCAAATTCAACAAATATTTTATTAGTTGTTCCAACCCTTCTGAAAATCTCCTGAATTATCCCATCCTCATCATTTTGAGAATAGACCTTATACCCAAAATAGTCTAAATACAATGGGTCATCAAATCTTCTTCGATTCTCCCAGTATGGACCATTTCGACCGTCATAAAGTAACTTATTATGTATTCCAACAATTAATGCACCTAACCCAGAAATGTCTGATCGTATTCCGCCAATTTCTGATCGTATTCCGCTAATTAATACACCTAACCCAGAAATGTCTGATCGTAATGGCGCAATCCAAAAATTTCTTAATTTTGTTAAAAACCGCTTTATCATCACATAACTCCCGAAACGATATTTTTACGGCACGGTTCCCATAACCAACGGTTACTGTTGGAACACGTTCCGCATGTGTACGCCGCGTTTTACGCGCTTCATGCGCGTACCGCATCCGTCTTTACTTGTATATGTAGGGGACTGATCCGTTACGGATCAGCCCCCTGATCCGCCCTAGATCAGTGATCTGATCCGGTCTAGATCAGCGCTCTGATCCGCCCTAGATCAGCCCTCTGATCCGGCGGGATCCTCCGTTACAGTCAGGATAAACGCGCTTTCT
>JAITAN010000239.1 GCA_031284105.1 Treponema sp.
CTATATGACGATACGAGCCGCCTACGCGGGGAGATAGACATCCTGCTTTCCAACACCACCGTATGTATGGCCGTGGAAATCAAACGGTGGCTGGACAAAACGGATCAGGTTGATGAGCATATAAAACGCTTACAGTTAGTCCGCAAGTACCCGCCTGCGGAAGCCGAAGGGAAAAAGCTGCTGGGAGCGATAGGGGCCGCGGTGGTGAACCCTGACATGAGGGAATACGCGGAGAGGAACGGGCTTTTTGTGCTAGAATTACTGGGCGAGGATGTCCGATTGCTTGAGTCGCCCCAAGATTTTAGTCCGAAAGAGTGGTGAAGAACGTGGGCGTGTCTTATGTGGGAACTCGAACCGCGATAAACAACGGTATTCTGTCGGGTATTGCTGGAAGTCCATATACCGCAAATCTCCCTAAAAGGCGGAAAAATTGTACCCGCTCCCAATACACGCACTTTAGTATGAAGTGGTTTGACTTTTATGGAAGATAGATATACAATTAAAACGGTTTTAATAACCAAGGCTGTTTCAAAACCAGTTTTGAAACAGCATATTTTTAATCCTTATGAGGAGGAATGTATGAAAAAGCTGGGCAAATTATGCGCCATTTTGGCGGCAATGTTGCTGGGCGTGGTTCTTTTCGGAGCTTGCAGTAAAAAAGATTCCGTAGGAAAGGTGTACTTACTTAACTTTAAGCCGGAGATTGACAAGCAATGGAAAGAGGTTTTCACCCAATTCACCACAGAGACCGGTATAGAAGCCAAAGTCGTTACCGCAGCGGGCGGTACCTATGAGCAGACGCTGCGATCCGAAATCACCAAGTCGGAGCCGCCAACGTTGTTTAACATCAACGGCCCTATAGGCTACCTGAACTGGAAGACCTATACGGCGGACTTGAAAGACACGAGTCTTTACGGCTGGCTTTCCGATAAGAGCATGGCTATTTCCGCGGACGGCGGGGTCTACGGGCTTCCCTATGCGGTTGAAACGTACGGCATTATTTATAATGATGCGATCTTCCGCGCGTATTTTGCACTGCCTGACCGCGCCGTTACCACCGTTTCCAGCGCGGATCAGATCAACAACTTCGCCACTCTTAAAGCCGTGGTAGAAGATATGACCGCCCGCAAGTTCGATTTAGGTATTAACGGCGTGTTTGCCTCGACCTCGTTCAGGGCCGGTGAAGACTGGCGCTGGCAGACCCATCTGGCGAACCTGCCTATTTATTACGAATACCGCGACAAGGGCGTAGGCGATCTGGAGAAGATCGATTTAACCTATGGCGATCAATATCAAAATATTTTCGATTTATATATCAATAATTCGGTAACGGATCGCAAAATGATCGGCTCCAAGTCCGTTGATGATTCCATGTCCGAGTTTGCGCTCGGCAAAGCGGCTATGGTGCAGAACGGTACATGGGGCTGGGGACAGATCGCGGGCATAGCCGGTAACGTGGTCCAGGCTTCCGATGTCAAATACATGCCGATCTACATGGGCGTGAACGGTGAGGAAAAACAGGGGTTATGCACCGGTACGGAGAATTATATTTGTATCAATGCCAAATCTTCAAAGGCGTCTCAGGAAGCTTCTCTTAAACTCCTTGAATGGTTATTCAATACGCCCACCGGCAAGAAAGCCGCAGTTGAAAAACTCGGTTTTGTTACCCCGTTCAGCACCTTCGGCGCTGATGAACGCCCGGACAACCCGCTTGAGAAAGAGGCGTTCCGCTTTATGAGTAACCCTGATCGTGCGGCGGTTTCATGGAACTTTACGAGTTTTCCCAGCCAGGCGTTCAAGGACGACCTTGGAGCAGCCCTTTATGAGTATGCGCTTGGAAACAAGACGTGGAATGACGTAAGCGAAGTATTCAAAAATAAATGGGCGGAAGAAAAAGCCCTATTGAAATAGAAGATAAAAAGCGCCGTACTCTTTGCTTTGATGGGCAGATTGTACGGCGCAGCAATACTTGACATTTATCTAAATACCCCCTAGACTAGTGCCGCTTGAGTACTTGATGATAATGAAGTAGTCGATATATAACAGGGGTTAAGATTGCAACTAACAAAAAATGACGCCGGTTTACGGGAAGAGGTAATTGATGCCGTCTTATCCGCTATGATTTTATCCGCTTCGGGCTGGCGTACGATTTTTGCGCCGGATGGAAACGAGGAGAATCCGTGCGGTGAAATTTCATCGGCTCATACAATAATTGTTGCCGTCGCTGCCAAAGTTTTTGTGGATTATGTAAAAAAAATAACCGATGCGGCGCACCCTGTGCTGATTGTAGGCATGGACGCGCGTCCCACAGGCAAAAGCATTGCCGGCGTGATGATACGGACGCTGCTAACCGAAAGGTGTACCGTCCGCTGGGTAGGCATTACCGCCGCGCCTGAAATAATGTCGTTTGCGAAAAGCGAAGGCGCTTTGGAGAAGGCGCAGGGTTTTGTCTATATTTCGGCAAGCCACAACCCAATCGGACATAATGGGCTTAAATTTGGATTAACGGATGGCGGCGTGCTTGCCGCCTCTGAATCAAAGCTCCTTATTGAGGCGTTCCGCTCCTTCTTCGCCGCGCCGGACAGAGTAGAAAAGGCGTTAGCCCTCATCAACGGCGCCGAACAGCCTGCGGTTGACGCGGTATACCGCGATGCCGCGGGCGTGAAACGGAAAGCTCTGTCCGCATATCTCGATTTTACACGCGAAGTGGTATCGGCTGCCGAAGACAGGACGGAACAAGATGCTCTGTTCGCCGCTATTAAAGGAACAATAAAAGACTATCCAATCGGTATCATAGCGGATTTTAACGGTTCTGCGCGTTCCGTTTCTATTGACAAAGAATTCTTGTCCGATTTTGGGGTGAAATTTGCCTTTATCAATGGCGAAGCCGGAAACATAGCGCATCGTATTGTGCCGGAAGGCGAATCGCTTGAGTATGCGGCGCGCTGTTTGGAAGAACGGCGCGCTGTCGACGGCTCCTTTGTCATGGGGTATATGCCGGATTGCGATGGGGACCGCGGTAACGTTGTAATTTGGGATGAAATTCAGAAGAAGACGCGCCCGCTTGAAGCTCAGGAAGTTTTTGCGCTTGCTTGCGTTGCGGAATTGTCCCATCTTGTGTGGGCCGGTTCGCTGTCTCGCGATGAAAGGGGTAAATTTCGCGACAACGTCGCGCTTGCGGTCAATGATCCCACCTCGCTGCGTATTGATGTCATAGCGGAAGCGTTCGGTGCAAAAGTATTCCGTGCGGAAGTGGGTGAGGCGAATGTGGTGTCCCTTGCACGGAAACTGCGCGGCTTGGGCTATACGGTACGTATTTTGGGAGAAGGTTCCGCAGGCGGCAATATTACGCACCCATCCGCAGTACGCGATCCCATCGACACGGTATTTGCCCTACTCAAGATGCTTACCATAAGAAGTAGCGGCGGCAAAAAAGGACTTTTTGAGATTTGGTGCGATCTTTCAGGCAATATCGCCTCGTACAAGGCTGACTTTACCTTATCGGATATTATCAAGACGCTTCCGCCCTTTGTTACTACCGGCGGCTATACGCCTGACGCGCTGCTCAAGGTGAAGACTGCGGATCATGCGCGCTTAAAAGAACGGTACCAGAAGATTTTTTTGTGTGAGTGGGAAAAGAAGAAAGAACATCTATACAAACAATACGGTATTGTCGCATGGGACGCGGCTTGTTATAATGGTATGGAAGAGAAACTGAATATTGAGAATTTCGGCGATGCCGGGCGCGGCGGGTTAAAGGTACTCTTTGTTGATGATCAGGATGAACGTATTGCTGCGCTTTGGATGCGCGGATCGGGCACCGAGCCTGTGTTTCGGATCATGGCTGACGCCGAATGTTTCGAGCTTGAGCGGGAACTGATTGCGTGGCAGCGGGCAATGGTTATTGAAGCAGATAATGAATAGGGATGCGTGTCCGTGTGGATACGCGAGGAGAAGGTATGGGTTTACGGGGAGAGATTTTTTCGACACGGGTTCAGTTGCAAAACAGGACGTATTTTTTTAATGTAAAAGAGAACAGACTGGGTGATATTTACCTTAACATTGTCGAGAGCAAAAACAAAGAGGAGGGGAGCGGCTTTGAACGGCAGTCCGTGGTGCTTTTTGCTGATGATCTTACGCAATTTTTGGGCGGCTTTGAAGAGGCGCTGAGGGTTGTGGAAAAAGCCAACCGCGAAAAAAAGCGTTCGGTTCGCGGAAGCGGCCGAAACGATAACTATGCCGGTTTTGGCGGCGGCGCCGGCGGCGCCGGTGAAGGCGGAGCGTCCTTTCCTAAAAAGCGCCTTGTTGTAAAGAAAGTCAGGAAAGAAGAAAAAAAGTCCGGCGCGCCGTCATGGGATGATAATAAAAGCGGTTCTTTTGACAGGACAAAGAGCCGCGCCAAGCGAAAAGTAAAGACTGTGAGAAAGGCACCGTAACGTATCCGGCGTATCGTAACCCGGCCGCATCGCCGTAACCCAATCGGAAGGTAGCCTTCGATTACGAGAGGGGCCTACATGGGCGTGCCGCATGTAGGCAGCGCCGGTAACCGCGTCGGCATAACAATCCGCCCGATGAACCGTATCTTAAAGCGCCGCGGTTACCGGTCCGGTTATAACTTGATGTAAGCCGGGTCAAAACCCTCCGCGGCAGCCGTGAGCGTAAGTTCTCCGGCCGCCGGAAAAAGCAGTACATATACGATGAGCCGTCCTCGGTACACCCGCCGGCAGGGGGAGCGGTACTCCGTCAGGTCCGAAAGGTCCCCGTTTTCTATACCCAGAAGCATCCCTTCTCCCGCAAGTTCAAAGCGGACCAGAGGATGATCCATGACGCAAAGCCGGTCCGCTTCGTCCAACAACGCAAGCTCCACTTGGGCAAGCCGGCAGCGGCCGTCCGTTGCGGGGCGGCATTCCCATGAACTCATGTAGAGCCGCTCCGCGGGCAGGGTGGATTCCAGAACGTCTTTTACTTCTCGTTCCCCCATCCGCCCAACCGCCTCCAGTTTTCCCCGCTCAAAGGCCACGGTCCAGGCCGGAAACTCCTCCCCGCGGTTTCGTTGCCGAGTCCCCAGACGTTTCCCGTTGAGCAGTAATTCTACCGATTCGCAGTTTGTGTAACACATAACCGTTACCGTCCCGCGCTTCCGGTAGTTCCATGAACGGTACCCCGTTGAGGGATAATAAGGCTCTCCTCCGGCCTCCGATTCGGGGAGGCAGGCCAGATACAGAACCGGCGTATCGCTCCACAGCGCCATGCGCCGGTAGTAGCCGGGTTTTTCAAACCCCGCGACATCCAGAAGTCCCGACAGCGACCCCCGTACGGGCCAGCCCTTGGCTTCCCCCAAAAAGTCGATGCCGGTCCACAGAAATTGCCCGGCGATAAAAGCATTTTCCGTTACCGCCTTCCACGCCTCAAGACTGTGTCCGTTCTCGCTGCCCAGAATCGGAAGGCGGGGGAAACGCCGGTGGTCGTCATGGTAGAGCCGCTCCTTGTAGTTGTAGCCCGCCATGTCCAGAGAATCAAAAAAACCGATACGGGATGACAATTCGGGAAACGCGGCCGCGCTGAGGACCGGACGGGTTTGGTCGTATTTTTTAACGATGTTCGCCAGCCTCCCGGCAATCACGGGCAGGCGTTCCATGTCGGGTTTTTGGGGGTTGTATTCCCGTTCCGTTTTCGGTTTGCCCGCGTCGTTATTTCCGGTCATTTCCGCAAACAGAGGATGCACATAGGGGTCATTGGGGTAATCGACTTCGTTTCCAATACTCCACATGATAATTGAAGGATGGTTCCGGTCCCGGATAACCATGCCGGCCAGGTCCCGCTCGTGCCATTCGGGAAAATCTTCGTAATACCCCTGATGGACCGGCGGATACACGTTGTGGCCGGTCGTCCATTTGTTCTTGCATCCCTCCCATTCGTCAAAGGCCTCGTCCATAACGTAAAAACCCAGTTCATCGCACATATCGTAGAATTCCGGACTTTGGGGGTTGTGGCTCGTCCTGATCGCGTTACAGCCCATCTTTTTTAATTTTTCCAAACGCCGCCGCCACACGTCGGGCCAAAATGCCGCTCCCAGACAGCCCGAGTCGTGGTGGACGCAGACCCCTTTGAGTTTTTCGTTTTTACCGTTGATAAAAAAGCCGCGCTCCGGATCGAAGCGAAAGGAGCGAATGCCCACATTGAGGGGCGAAGCCTCATAGACGAGCTTCCCGTCCGCGCCGTAAAGCTGCGTAATCAGGCCGTAGAGGTTTGGGGTTTCCGCGGACCAGAGCCGGGCGCGGGGGATGGCAACCTTCACGGCAAAGGATGCCTGCCCTCCGGCCTCGATAGCGCAAAGCGCCGTTTCCGCGGTATACCGTTCTTCGTCCGTTTCAGCGCGGTCCCCGGCCGTGTTGCGGGCCGCGGTTCCGTTCATAATGACGCGCAGTACCAAGCCTTCGCTCCTTTCTCGGCTTTTGTTGACCGCTTCCCCGGAAATACTGACGATCCCTTCTTCCCCGTTTTCGGCGTCCCGGATTTCGGTCTGTACCACAAGGCTTTCCGGGTTGATGTACCGGGGTTCGTGGAACCGAATAAAAACCCGCCGGTATATGCCCGAACCCGCGTACCACCTGGAATCGGCCGCGTCGTCATGGGTTACCTTGACGGTGATGTTGTTGCTTTCCCCCGGGCGGATGCAGTGGCTTATATCGTAGCGAAAACTGCTGTACCCATAGGGACGGCGGCCCAGATAATACCCGTTGCACCAGACCTGGCCGTTTTTGTATACGCCCTCAAAATCGATAAACGCGCATATACCGCCGGGGTTTTCCCTTTCACCCTTGACGCGGAATTGCGCCCGATACCAGCCGGTTCCTCCGGGAAGATACCCCGTGCCGCTGGAATGTTCACGGGAAAAGGGAAAAGATACGGCCCAGTCGTGGGGAACGATCACATGCCGCCAACCGGAGTCGTCAAAGTCCGGCGACCAAGGGTCGGTATGGGTATCCATGCTGAATTTCCACTGTTGAAGGTACACCGTTTCCATAATTTCCATAAATAAAACTCCTTTTTACAACCAATATGGTATATTTTACTTCATTTTTTTATTATGGCAATATCTTTTTCCATAAATTTCCGGGGCGTGTTCACAGTACGGTCATCCTTCCGCGAATGAACCCGCCTTGGTTTCCGCGGCCATGCGTTCCGTGAGCAGGC
>JAITAN010000022.1 GCA_031284105.1 Treponema sp.
GTAGAGTTGACAAAAAAACTTAATTACCGGCTTGTGGATAAAAACACGCTGGAGCAGAAGATCAAGTCTTATGGGATTGACGGCGTCAAGTTGGAAAAATATGACGAGCGGAAGCCGGCATTGTGGGCGTCCCTGTCCCAGGACAGGGATAATTACCTTCATTTTCTTAAAACCGCCATGCTTGCCGAAGCCAAGGTGGGTAACGCCGTGTTCATCGGCAGAGGCGCAAGCGCTATTTTCAAAAATATTCCCGGTGTGTTGTCTGTTTTTTTAGTTGCGCCTTTGGCAATACGTGTTGAGCGGGTTAAGAGCTACTTTCACTGCGATGAAAAAAAAGCGAAGCAGATCATAGAAAGGAGCGATAACGACAGAATCGGCTTTCATCATTACTTCTTTGATATGGATTGGAAAGCGCCGGAAAACTATTCTTTAATCTTAAATATGGGATATACGCATCCTTCGGTTTGCGCTGAAATGATAAAGCATCTGGTGGAGTATTATATCACCGAAGAAACGCAGTCTCTGCATGAGGTGCGTATTAAGGAAGCCATACTGTCGCAGGAGATCAAGCATTTTATTCTGTATGAAAAAAAAGTACCGGTTCATTTTCTTGAGGTTGTTGTTTCGGGCGATAAAATCGTACTGTACGGGGTTACGAATTCCCAAGCCCTGGTTGATGCGACAATCTCGGCTGTGATAGAGAAAGTGGGCGGGGTTGTTTCTCTTACAGTGGCATCCGAAATTCAAGTGGTGCAAGAATACAGCATTGTTCCCTGATACATCTGTTTTTTATGAATAGAAGTTATGTTTTACGCGCCGGACGCATGACCGATGCCCAGCGGAGATCATACGAAAGGCTGTTTCCGTATTATTCTATTCCTTTTGAAGAAAAAAGTCTTGATTTTTCTCTTATCTTCGGTAGCAACAACGCTACTATTATTGAGGTTGGCTTTGGTATGGGCGTTGCTACCGCTCGAATCGCCGAAGAAAACCCGCATATCAATTACCTTGGCGTAGAGGTTCATAGGCCGGGCATCGGAAAGCTCCTGTGGGAGATCGAGCGCCGGCATTTAAGTAATATCCGCATCATCGAGCATGACGCGGTAGAAGTACTTGCAGCAATGGTGCCCGCCGCTTCTGTGGATGGGTTTCACTTTTTCTTCCCGGATCCGTGGCACAAGAAACGCCACCACAAGCGCAGGCTCATCCAAAAGCCCTTTACGTCCGAACTTGCCGCAAAACTCAAGCCGGGTGGGTATGTGTACATGGTAACGGACTGGGCGGAATATGGGGAGTGGGCGCTTGCGGAATTGTCCGCCACGCCGGCCCTGATAAACGCCTACCCGTCGGGTTTTGCGGAACCTCAGTCATGGAGACCCAAAACGAAGTTTGAGGAGAAAGGGCTTTTGCAGAACAGGGAAATTCGGGAGCTCTTTTTCAGAAGACCGCCATAGGCGCCCGTCGTAGGCGGTCTTCTTGCGATATGCGGCGCGCCTCGCCAAAGGCGGAGTTTTTACGGCATGGGCCGCGCCGTTCTGAAGCCTGTTCCGGCGGTAAATTGCAAAACGAAACGCTTCAGACTAGATTTCATTATGAACGTGTGATATAAGTACTATATAATACGTTTCAAGCGGTGTTGAAACGTTTAACGCTGGATTTTGAAACCGCGCCGTCGTATACACACGGCGCGGGATGCGTGATTAATTATACCATGCGGTGCGCTGCCGTAGGCGGTGTTTTTACGGTATGGGCCGTGCCGTTCTGAAGTTGTTCCGGCGATAAATTTCAAAATAAAGCGTTTCAGACTAGATTTTATTATGAACGTGTGATATAGTACTATATAATATGTTTCAAGCGGCGTTAAAATTCTTAACGCCGGATTTTGAAACCGCGCCATATACACACGGCGCGGGGTGTGTGATTGATTATATGCTATTCTGAAGCTGTTCCGGCGGTAAATTTCAAAATGATGTGCTTCAGATTAGATTTTGTTATGAAAGCGTGATATAGGTATTATATAACACGTTTCACGTGGTGTTAAACCTTTAACGCCGAATTTTGAAACCGCGCTGTACATACGGCGTGGAATGTGTGATTAATTATATAAGGAGCGGAATTTATGCAAATACCCCCTATGTGCCATAGAGCGGAGCCCCCCCCCCCCCCCCGAACTGTTTCTTTTTCTTAAAAACGGTTCAGCGGTACGGGCTCTTTGTAAGCGTCCATACGCATCAGTACACGCAGCGTTACACCCTTTTTTCCCCGCTCTTTTTTATACCTTTCCTTTACATCCAGATCGCATCGCGGCTATTCCGTACAACTATTATAGCGTTCTCTCACGCGCTGGTACTACAATACCAGCGGCCGGTACTATGGAACCGAAGGAGTCTCTTGGCATATAAGGTGCTCTTGAAGCGCTGTAACACTCGTTTAGAGCGCTATAAACCGTTTTTGAAGCATTATAAAAAAGGAGCATAGGCTATAACAAAAAGAGGTAACCCCGCAACCGGCGTTCATTCTTGGCGGAAGCCGCCGGTTACAGAGCGCAACTGAATGCATCGACAAGTATACCATAAACGGAACCCCGCGGAACATAGGGGGTCCGGTATACGAATGGAAACGCGCGAGCGCTTTCATTCATGAAGCGTTCAATCCTCTTTTTTTGATAGTCCGTCCGTATGGGCGGAACAGTACGCGCGGGCGCGCCCGCGTAGTTTTCAGAAAGGAGGATGACTATGAAGTTATCCAAACTATTTCTAACGGGAATACTTGGCATTACGCTGGTATTCGGAACTCTCTTATTTACCGGATGCTCACCCGGAGGTGACGACGGATCCGGCGGTAACAACAATGGCGATGGTGGCAACAACAACGATGCGCTTTTCACCGAAAAGGCAGACGGCAAGCTGCTGGTTAATAATACCAGCGCGGACGCTCTGGTCTTGTTTTACGATACGATAACGTCGTCAAGGCTGCTTGGATGTAACGTTGCACCCAAATTTGGAAAACTTTGCACCCAAAATTGGAAAACGTAACGCCGAATTTTGCACCAAAAAATGGAAATTACACAATCTTTAACCACCCTTTGAACGGCGCAAAAAGCGGGGCTAAACTACGCGCCGGCCCCGCTTTTCTTTACCCGTCCACGCCGCCGCAATCGCCTCGGGCAACGGCAATCGGATAGTTGGCCGTCAACACCTCAATCTTTTTACTATTTGAATAACCGTTTGTCATCGTCGAGGCCATGCTTAATTCGACGGTATACCATCCGTTGCGCCGTGCAAAATCGCGCAGGGACTCGTTAGGGTACGAACTTAAAAGGAATTTCCCACCGATGGCTTCCAGCACTTTCAAAAGGTTGTCAAAATCCGCCTGCATATACCCGGCATAGTGGCATTGGGCAGCACCCACGTAGGGCGGGTCGCAGTAAAAGAAGGCGTCTTGAGCGTCCCCGCTTTTGATAACCCGCAGAGCGTCGCAGCACTCGATTTGCGTCTGTTGCAGGCGGATTGCATATTCAACCGTGAATGCTTTACGCTTGTTGGCAAGTTTTTTAGTGTATTTGCCTTCGCCATCGTAGCCGAACGCGCCGCGCAAGATACCGCCATTGTTAGGCCGATTCGAGACTTTGTATCTCGGCCCGCCAAGCCTGCCGCTGGGCTATCTTTTCCGCGTACTGGGAAACGTCCGCCGAGCCCTCGGCGATTTTGACGGCGATATAATCCGTCCCGGCAAGCATTTGCTTTAAGCGGGCAATACGCTCGCCATTTGC
>JAITAN010000130.1 GCA_031284105.1 Treponema sp.
GATTTTGGACGGTTGAAAATAAAGATGATGTAAAAAACAAATCAAAATACCTGTGGACCGCGGGGATAAGATTACCTGAATTTGTTAATAACAAAATATTTGAATGGGCTTGTAAGGAAGTAACAAACAATAAAAATATGAATACGAAAAAAGCAAAATACATAAGAATAAAAGAAGGGATGTGTGTTCAATGTATGCACATAGGTTCCTTTGATGATGAGCCGAAAACGGTAACAACAATGGAAAAATATATTGAAGAGAATAATTGGGTAAACGATATAAATCAGGAAAGACATCACCATGAAATATATCTATCAGATTATCGGAAGGTAGAAAAAGGAACATTAAAAACAGTATTAAGGATACCGGTGAGGAGAATATAATAAAAATACGAAATTATTCCAAGGGGTATACCTGATACTCCATTTGTCCGCTGCCTATAATGCCGCGGAGGAACGCCTGCCTATGAGGTCTGACCTACCATACCAATCTTAAATTGACCTCAATGCTAGGCTTGCATTAAGTACAATGCTAGGCTTGCATTGACCATGCCGCATCAGCGGCGGGATTGGTGCCGGTGCCGAAAGGTCTGACCTGCTCCCTACCGGTAGCCAGTCGCTCCCTACTAGTAGCGGGCCGCTCCCTACTAGTAGCGGGCCATTCCCTACTAGTAGCGGGCCATTCCCTACTAGTAGCGGGCCATTCCCTACTAGTAGCGGGCCGCTCCCTACTAGTAGCCGGCCATTCCCTACCGGTAGCGAGAGACTCCCTACTAGTAGCGGGCCGCTCCCTACTAGTAGCGGGCCGCTCCCTACTGGTAGCCAGCCGCTCCCTACTAGTAGCCAGTCACTCCCTACTAGTAGCCAGTCGCTCCCTACCAGTAGCGGGCCGCTCCCTATCATTAGCGAGAGACTCCCTACTGGTAGCGGGCCGCTCCCTACTAGTAGCGGGCCGCTCCGTACCGGTAGCGAGGGACTCCCTACCAGTAGCGGGCCGCTCCCTACCGGTAGCCAGCCGCTCCCTACTAGTAGCGGGCCATTCCCTACTAGTAGCGGGCCGCTCGCTGACGCGCCTGCGCGGTTTTGGCCGACTCCGGCAAGGCCGCCGCTTTTTTTAGGATTTCGAGCGGAGCCGAGCCTCACGCCGCCTCACGCCGCGCCTTGCCTTCCTTCCTCATGCGGGCCGCGCGGACGTACCGTCCGGCTCGTCCCGCGGCCGCCCGTGTCCGGGGAAGGGCGGCAGGCCGGAACCTCTTCCTTCCCGCGCCTGCCGTATCCACCGGCGGCGCCGCGGCCTCGGCTTTGAACCCCTTCGGGTATACCCGCCGTCCTTTGTCTTTCGTTCCCGTCTTTCTCTCCTCTTCCGGTATATTTTCCGCTTTGCGCCTACCCGTCGGGGTAAAGTCCAACCCGTTGTCCGGAGCGCCGGCGGAAGGGGACGCGGGGTATTTTCCGAAAACACTTTGCAGGCGGCGAAGCGGCGGGGGATAGAGGAGACACTTCCCGCCCGACAATGCGGGACGCGCGGTTCGTCGGGCGGAAACGGCACGGGGGGAAGGGCCGGTTTACGAAAGAATTACCCCACAAAGGGCGCGTTGAGTTGAACAGGAACGGCGGTGAAAAATATCGGGCGCGCGGCGTGCAGGCTGCGGGGCCGCGGCAGAGCCGGACGAAGGGGAAAAACCCGAAGCGGACGCCGTATATAACGGAGCGCTCGAAGGGAGCGCATCCCGGCGGGGAGATGCGGAAGAAGATAGGTCAAGGGAAGCATCGGGCGTTATACGGGAGGCGGAGGCGGATAATCGGGCCGCGCGTTGCGATATGCGGCATTGCAAAGGGACGGACCGGTTTTCGCGCGGGGGAAGCGGAACGCAAACATCCGGCGCCTCCCGGATTGCATGGCGCACAACATAGGGAACCGTGCGCCGCATAGAGGGAACACGAACCGCGCCCGGCCTCAGGATATGGAACATACGGGGGATATGCTCGATAAAAGAGGGAATCCGGCGGAAAAACTTGCCGCGTTTTTTGCGTAATTAGGAAAAGGGTCATCAAATTTTCTTCCGGGAGCCGTATTGCTTTCTCCGGAAGGACTTTTCCGACGGTCCCGTTATACAACGTAAAACCTGCCGCGACGCGCCGAGCCATGCGGACGGCGCGGCGATCTTCTTCTGTTTCCAGTCAATTTTTCAACATATCTTTTGGAAAATTGAATGCTTGCGGATGCTGCAAGACGCCCTTAATTGCCGATGGCCTGTAAGGTCTGTGCACAAGGTTTCTGTGGCGCTTGTCTCAAAGCCGCTTATCCGGCCGCCTCCTTGAAAATAGTCCGCATCAGCCTTACCAATCAATTGGGTTCGACCGGAATTAAAGCTGCAAAGAATGCGCGCCCCGTACGCTTCCACGATTCTACCTGTACCATTCCATGTAAAATTCCGGCGAGTACGTATATAACCGCCCTTTTTTTAATGCGAATCAAGAAGCCGGTTCCAAATGCGGGCATAGTCTGGATTTGGAACCGGCGTTTGCGGTTTTTAGGATTAAACCGGCTTATAAAGCCTTACAAAGCGGCGGTTTGACCGGCGGCAGTTCCTGCAATCGTTATAAATTCAAATGCGCCTTCCATATCTCCGTAGCATTTTGAACATTAGATATAAAATAAATATCGTTATTAGTTCCCCATGCCGGCGAAAATACATCGACATTTCCACTTGTCAACTGCGTAAGATCGGTCCCGTCATTTCTCATTAAAAAAAGATGCAGCCGAGCTTCTGAAATGGTTACTTTGGATCTTGTTAATCCGCCAAGTATTTTTGAAAGCATACTACCGGAAGCGCTCTTTCTCTCCACAGTGGCCAGATACTCATTACTGCCTTTTGCAAATAAAATATAATTACCATCCGCCGAATAACTTGGGCGGGAGCAAACCTCTGCAAAAGTATTAGCTTCATCTATTACAGCCGCATACAGTTGAGTTACCTGATTCGTCTTTATGTCCATTTCATAGATGCTTGCGGGATAGTACGTTATTTTTCCGCGGTGTTCTTCACTTCTACGGATAAAAATAAATTTGCTGCCGTCAGGATGCCAGCTCGGCTGTTCGCCTTCACCTAATATGGTTATTTCCGTTCCATTCGCCTTCATACTTACAATATGGCGTCTCCCGCTAACCAACGTGTCGCACAATATTAAATCGCCGTTTATGCTTGGATTTGCATCAAAGTCGCCGGCGCTTGAGCGGGTTATATAGGTTTTTCCACCTCCGGTGATATTTGATTTTACCAACCTGCTGCCGCCTCCTTCATATGCTATATACGCAAATTGGCTGCTATCCTGAAACCATGCCGCGCCATAGGAAGGTTCCGTTACGAGCGGCGTTTTAGCTGAAATGGCTACATCGCGTAACAACATGATGCGATAGTCATCAAATGAAAGTAATACATCAGGATCGGTTTCATTTGCTTCGCCGTATAGGAGTTTTTGCCCATCCGGAGAAATGCTCACCGAATTTTTACGAAACTTGTTATCCGTTACTCGCACTACGTTTTGTAACGTTGTGGACGCTACGGTTATCGTAACATCCACATTCCCCTCTTTTGCTTTTGATGATGTAGCGCATCCTCCCAACGCCATTGCAATTATCAACATAATAATTGATAAAGCGCCCAATAAACTGTACCTTTTCATATCATACTCCTTAATCTTTACAAAATTATGTACCAAATTCCAACGGAACTTTAACGGCGCATAATTTTCCGATACGCGCTTTGCGTATACGCCTTATATTTAACCGCCCATACGGGCAAGTTTCCTGTGTTATAGCGGGAAGAACCCCCGCGCTTTGCCGCTTTCAAAACGGCGCTAAAACGACATCCATGGAATCACGACCGGCAGCGGCTCGCTCCACGGTCCCTTTTCCCCTTTTCATTTTGCCGCACCATCGCTCCGGAACGTATTTTCCCTTCCGTCTCGGGCGGCAGTTCCAGGGGGCACGGCGAATGGGTCGGCAACAGTTGCGCGTAATCCGCAACCGGCGCTTCAGCCGCCGTATAGCTGAGCACCGCTCCGCTGTACCCATAGGGAACCGCACGGCTTGCGCCGCCCCGATCGCGGAAGTCGATCTGAACCCGCATGAGGCCCGGCGCTTTGAAGCTGAACTCGGGGCGCGTCTTCGGTACGGGAATAGGAGTTCGCGTTCCGGTATGCACGGTAATGCCCGCCGGTCCCCGCTGCGCGTCGCTTACCGCGGGATTCCACGCCGGATGTAGTTTGGTAACTCGCCGCACCGCGCGCATGGGCGTCTTTTTAGCCGCATTCTTTTCGGCGGCGCCGGCTTTGCCCCGGTTGCCGGCTTTGGTAGCCGCCGGTTTGGTCTCGTAATCCGCGAACAGGTCTTGCGGCGCCGTTACATCCGCTTGCGGGACGTCCCATGCCTCAAAGTATACCGCGATAACGGCGATGAAATTGCGGGACCGGTGAGGGATAAAGTCTTTACCCTTCATGATAATACGCCTTCTATACGATAGCGCTTTGTATGAGCTATGCTTCCATTAGCATTAGTGAGAGTTCCATTAGTATTCGTGAGACTTAGATTAGTATTAGTGAGAATTCCATTAGTATTTGTGAAGCTTCTATTAGTATCGCTGAAGTTTCCAGTAGTATCGGATCGCCTGAGTCCTACAGGGTTGGGGAAAAATACGCTAAAATTGCCGGACGGTCTATAGCGCGCATTATGCCGCGCGGTATAAGAACTTACCTTACACGAGGTTCGGGGGGGGGGGGGGGATTTACGTTATTGCTTCTAATCATTTTTGACGGCTTATTCATTTTTTCTCCGCGCTCCTTCTGAAAACTTTAATTAAAAGACATAGCCTTTTTGGGGTTAATACCCCGCCCGTTGGGGCGCTTCCTACTGGAAGTACGGGGGATTTGTTCCCCCCGCATACTCAAAGATTTCAAAGAGAAATCTTCAATACCTCGCCGCTCCGGGGCGGGTATTTCTTATTAAAAAGAGTATATACCTTTTTATCGTTTCATGTCAAGGCGTATTTTGAAAAAATTGAGGGAAATTTGAAAAAATTAAGAACATAGTAAGAAAGGTGAAAAACATGAAAAACGGGTTTCCGTGCATTGCTATGCGATATGTCAAAGGCGTTTTCGTTTTCAAATACCGAGCTTGAGCCGGTTCCGGCATATTCGAATTTTTTGCTGCGGTTTGATAGGCAAACCCTTTTCCAGCCGGATTATATGCCGCCGGCGCGAACTACGCAGAGCGTATTCTTATGGTATGCGCTACCATCGCCGGATTGATTTATACATTTATGTATGCTATTGATTACAATTATGTATGATACAGGCGTACGGTGAATGAAATGCATTCGAAATCGGGTGAAAGGGACGTTTTTATTGGCATATCTTTTGCATAATCTGAAAAAGAGTTTCCGCAAGAACACTCGTTTCTATTGACATGATTTTCCGTTTGCGTATACTCTATACTAATACTAAGAGGATGTAAAGAATTCCTCAAAAAGGGGTGAGAATGAAAAAAACAACCTTTATTAAAGGCGTTTTGCTGGCGGCAGTTTTATGTATGGTTTCTGCGGCATGTTCCAAAGAACAGACAATTAAAATCGGATTTAGTATTCCATTGACCGGCGATTCTCCGAAAGTCGGCGAGGGCGCAAAATTTTCCGGCGAGCTTATCAAAAACGCGATAAATGAAGCGGGCGGATTCGAGGTGAACGGCAAAAAGTACAAGCTTAATTTCGTTTATGTCGACAATGAGCTGAAGCCGGAATCCGCGGTGCAAGCCGGATTGCGCCTTATCGAACAGGACAAGGTGCTTGCCATAGTGGGACCCTGCGGTTCAGGACGCGCTATTCCGGGCGGGCAGGTTGCCAATGAAAACCGGACGCCGATGGTTTCTCCATGGGCCACGAATCCGGCGGTTACCTTGGACAGACCCTACGTGTTCCGTGCGTGCATCCTCGATCCGGTTCAGGCACCTGCGGCGGTCAAATTTGTTCAGAACGAATTCCCGTCAATTACCCAAGCCGCGATTCTTTACAATATTGAAGACGACTACTCCAAAGGACTGGCAGGCTACTTCCGTGATAACTGGGAAAAAGCCGGCGGTACCGTAACTAACTTTGAAAGTTTTGGACAAAAAGATCAGGACTTCGCGGTTCAGTTGACGCGGATCATCAATTCCGGTGCGGAATTGATGTATTTGCCCGATTACTACAACCACGTTTCCCTCATTGTTTCTCAGGCAAAAGACCTCGGTTGGGGTGATAAACCGGTACTGGGCAGCGATTCATGGGGTTCGGCGGACCTGTGGTCGCTTTCCAAGGGTTTGGTAAAAGGGTATTTCTTCACCACCCACTATGCGGCGGCAGGCGCGGTCGGCTCAACGAAGGCATTTATTGATGCGTATAAGGCGGCCTATGGGTATGTTCCCGATGATGTGGCCGCTCTTACGTACGACTCGGTCAATATTATTCTTGAGGCGATCCGCAGCGCGGGCATAACCGGCGATCTTGCGAAAGACCGCGAGGCGATCAAGAACGCGATAGCCGCCATGAAGGATTTCCCGGGCATTACCGGTACGATGACGTTTGACGCAAACGGCGATCCTGCAAAGCCGGCCGTTGTGGTCCGGGTAAATGACGCGGGCGAGTTTGAGTATGTAGCATCGCTGTAAGTTCGCCATGGCGTTTCGATTTCCCGATTTTTCGATGTTTCAATTAATACGCTGCCGGAAAACGTTGCTTTTCGGCAGCGTAATCCGGACGAATCTGAAAGGCTTTTGTAAGCCGGAACCATGTCTAAAATCCTTGCGGAAGTTGGAAGCAAGTTTATAAAAAAGGAAAGCTATGGTATCGATACTATTGCAGAATGTGTTTAGCGCCCTTCAATGGGGCAGTTTTTATTCGATGATCGCATTGGGTTACTGTCTTGTATATGGGGTGCTGAGGCTCATCAACTTTGCCCACGGCGATATTTTTATGACCGCCTGTTATATTGCCTTTTTTATTACTGCCGGATTGTTGAGCGTGTTCGGCGGGCAGCATTCGCTGCTTTTTGTGTTGACGCTGGCGCTTACCATGGCGGCGACCGCGCTTCTCGGCGTTACCATAGAACGTATTGCGTACCGTCCGTTACGGCGCAAGGGCGTCAACCGGCTTTATGTGGTTATTACCGCCTTAATGGTCGGCTTTATCCTTGAAAACGGCAATCTGGCGTTTCTGGGTGCAAGTTCGCGGACGTTTCCCGATATACTTGACAAACACATCTGGCAGATTGGCCGTATTTCGCTCACCAACTTAAAAGTGCTGGTCATCATTGCGGCATTTGCCGTATACGGGTTGCTGGAATTCATCGTCAGAAAAACGGTGTTCGGCATGGCGATGCGGGCAATATCTTACGATAAATTCGCCATACCGCTGATGGGGATTCCGGTGAACGCAATCATCACGTTTACGTTCGCCCTGGGATCCGCTCTAGCTGCGGTCGCCGGTATATTGTATGGTATGTCCTATCCGGTGCTTGATCCGTACATGGGAACCATCATCGGCTGGAAGGCGTTCATTGCCGCGGTTGTCGGCGGTATCGGCGACATCAAGGGCGCATTTTTAGGCGGCTTCATTTTGGGTTTTATTGAGATTTTCATCACCGCATTCTTTCCTTCAAGCTACAAAGATCTTATCTCCTTTGTTATTCTGCTGATCATTTTGAGTATAAAACCAACCGGCTTCTTCGGCATAGCCCGAAGCGCCAAAATATAGGAGAATGAGATGACACACATAAGACAAGATGAAAAACGCGGCATACGGATCTTCTTCCTCATAGTCGCCGGTATGATAGCCGTTACCCTCCTCGCTCAATTAGGCGTGCTGAATCAGTATATTCAAACCGTGATAATGTCCATCGGCATAAATATCATCTTCGCATCGAGTCTCAATATCGTAAACGGGTATATGGGCGAATTCTCCTGCGGTCACGCGGCATTTATGGCGGTCGGCGCATATAGTTCTTCGGTGCTGTCGCTGATTTTGTTTACCGAGAACAAATTTACCGGCGCGCCGCTGCTCCCGCCCGCACTAAGCGTCTTTCTTTTTCCGGCGGTCATCATCATAGGCGGGGCTGCGGCTGCTTTTGCCGGTCTCATTGTGGCGGTTCCTTCCTTCAAGACGCGGGACGATTACCTTGCAATCATCACCATTGCGGCGAACTATATCATCATGACCATCTTAAACAACCTTGAAGTAACCGGCGCAAGCAGCGGGCTTATGGGTATGCGGTCTACCATAAACGCCATGCGGGATGTCGTTCCGCTGCCGTGGATGTTGGTATGGATTCTGATATTTGCGCTTGTATGCGTCATTGCCATAAAACGGCTCATGGGTTCCACACTCGGCAAGGGCATTTCCGCGATACGCTATGATGAAATAGCGGCCGAAATTATGAGCGTCAATACCAACCGGATCAAACTGCTGGCGTTTTGTTTCTCATCGGGATTAGCCGGTATTGCCGGCGGGCTTTTCGCGCACATGATCAGTTTTATCAACCCCAAAACCTTTGACATTATGAAATCAACCGAAGGCATGGTGATGGTCTATTTAGGCGGCATGGGATCGCTTTCCGGTTCGGTACTGTCCGCAATGTTTTTTACCTTTCTGCTGGAACTCCTGCGGCCTTTACAGATACTCAAATGGGTATTTATCCCCCTGCTGCTGATTCTGCTTATGCAATTCCGCCCCGAAGGGCTTCTGGGACACCGAGAGCTATCGGATATTATTCCTGCGTTGAATCTCAACCCGCATCTTTTAAATACGTTGAATAATGTAAATAATTCGAAGAAGCGGAAAAATGGAGAAAAAGGAAGTAAGAATGACGGATAATACGGTACACCTTGAAATAAGAAATTTGACCCATTTCTTCGGCGGCTTGCAAGCCCTTGAAAATATCAATATTACCATGCGGAAAGAGGAGATCGCGGGCTTAATCGGTCCCAACGGCGCGGGCAAAACAACGGTATTTAACATCGTGAGCGGTTTCTACGCGCCGACCCAAGGCGACATTATCGTTTCAGGCACGCGGATCAACGGGAAGAAGCCCCACGACATAGCGGCGATGAAGATCGGGAGGACGTTTCAGAACATCAGGCTATGGAACGAAATGACGGTGCTTGACAATATCCGCATATCCCAGCATTACCGGCTGGAGTACAATGCAGCGGACGCCTTTTTCCACACCGCGCGCTACAAACGGCGGGAGGCGGAGATTACCTCGAAAGCGTGGGAACTCCTCGATATATTCAAACTCGCGGACTTGGCGTATGAATACCCCAAGAATATCCCCTACGGTATTCAGCGCCGCGTAGAAATCGCCCGCGCGCTCTCTTTGCAGCCGGACCTGCTGCTCCTTGACGAGCCTGCCGCGGGTTTAAGCGCCGTCGACACGGTGCAGTTAATCGACTACGTTACATGGCTTCACGACAATTTTCATCTGACGATATGGATGATAGAGCATCAGATGGACGTAATTATGAAGCTGTGCGAGCATATTACGGTGATTGATTTTGGAAAAGAAATAGCCTCCGGTTCTCCGGAAGAAATCAAGAACAATCCCGATGTGATAAAAGCATACTTGGGAGACGGGCAGCTCTAATATACAAAGGAGGCGGAACCATGTTACTGGACGTTCACGATTTAAGGGTGAGTTACGGAAATATTGAGGCGTTATACGGTATTTCTTTTAATATTGACAAAGGGGAAATCGTTACATTGATAGGCGCAAACGGGGCGGGCAAGACCTCAACCTTGATGAGTCTGGCGCGTCTGCCGCGGCCCGAAGCGCCGGTTGTTACGAGCGGGGATATTCTTTACAATGGGGCGAGTATTCTTAAAACCGAACCGCATATACTGATTCAAAAGAAGATGGTGGTGCTGGTGCCGGAAGGCCGGCATATTTTCGGCAATCTTACTGTGGAAGAAAACCTCCAGATGGCAACCTACGCGCACCGCCGCGACATCAACAGAAACGCGATAGTGAGTGAATTGAGCGAGCTGGTCTACACGCTGTTTCCCCGTCTGTACGAACGGCGCAAGCAGCGCGGCGAGCTTTTAAGCGGGGGCGAGCAGCAGATGCTTGCCGTAGGACGCGCGCTTATGACGGGCAGCGACTTTATCCTGCTTGACGAGCCTTCAATGGGGCTGGCGCCCAAGCTGATGTACGAGATGTTCAGGGCCTTAAAAAAGCTCAACACGGACAAGCGCGTTACGATTTTGGTTGTTGAGCAAAATGCAAAGGTTGCATTAGAGTTTGCAAGCCGCGGATACGTGCTCAAGACCGGCGAGATCATCATTCAAGGCACGTCTGAAGAATTGCTGGCCCATCACGAGGTGAAAAAGGCGTATTTGGGCGAGTAATGCCGCGCGGCCGGCGGCTCGTTTCTTTATAACGGCTTGACAATACGCTATGAGGGGGCGTATGCTTTTTCAGGCATATTCAGAGGAGTATAGAAAAAAGTGAATATACCGGCCGGTCAAAGCCGCCCCTGCGGACCGTATAATCGCAGGCTGTATTCTTATACTGTAAATAGTACTAATGTTTATATAAACAAACCTGCCCGTGTTCTTTATTTCTTGAACCGGTTCAAAATCCCGCCATATACGGAAATAACATTTCCGGTGATATTAGATTCTCTTTATATCTTTCTTTTCTCAAGGAGGTTGCTATGGCAATCATTGATCCCGTAAACGAGACGCTTCACCGTATCCGCGTGAGGCTCGTCCCCAACAACCTGATCGGCGTGGAAGGCGCGTACATTGCGTTCACGATCAACGAGGCGTGCCTCGGGATTGAGGATGTCTGCGCTTCGCTCAAGAACCGCGGCGGCTTCACCGGCAATTACGATGATCTTGTCGAGTATGTGAAGCAGTTTTTTAATGAGGCCGCGTATCTGCTGTGCGATGGTTTCGCGGTCAACACGGGCTATTTCTCGATTCACCCCAATGTAGGCGGTGGGTTTGACAACGTTACCGAAGGGCATGACCGGCGGAAGCATCCGGTAACGTTTAGGTTCCGCACCCGCGCGCCTTTACGTGCGCTTACCGGGCATATCGCCGTGGAGGTTGAAGGCATTGCGGACGTGCAGGGCTACATTGACAAGGTGGCGGACGTAAACACGGGAGCGGTGAACGAGACGCTCACGCCGGGCGGACTGTTCAGCATAAGCGGGCACAAGATAAAGGTGGCAGGGGACAAGCCGGACGTGGGCGTGTACTTTGTACCGGCGGCCGATGCGGTGCAGAAGGTAAAGGTAACCGGCAACCTGGCCGAGAACACGGCTTCAAAGCTGATAGGGGTGATACCGGCGTTAACGGTTGGAACGTGGACCGTTGAGATCAAGACGCAGTACAGCAGAGGTGGGACATTTCTTAAGGAGCCGCGGACCGTGGTGTTTAGGAGCGCGCTGATCGTAGAGCCTACCGCTACTTAACCGCAAAGACCGGTACGTACCTGCGCCTAGACCTGATGCTGGTATGCACATAGACGGGGTGCAGGTAGGCACACGGGGCGTGTGCGAGTACGCACGTGGACGGGGTGCAGGTACGCACATGGGGTGGGATGCGAGTACGCGCATGGGACGGGTGCGGGTACACATGTGGACGGAGTGCGGGTAGGCATACTAGTACCTTGTAAATGCTAAACAAATTGTATTATACTACCCTCACCCAGACAGGAGGGGGCAATTATGAAACAAAAGAAATATCATGTCAGGCTCACGGAAGCGGAAAAGAAGCGGCTTCTGGACATAACGAAAAAGGGGAGCCACCCGGCACGACAGATTATTAGGGCGAATATCCTGTTACACTTGGATGAAAGTGACCCGGGCAAAACAAC
>JAITAN010000246.1 GCA_031284105.1 Treponema sp.
ACAACCAAAGAGTAGGGAAAGAGTACACGGTAGGGATAGAAGGGAACAATTGCCGGTTGAGGCATCGGATCAGGCGGGCATTTCGCAGGACTTGTTGTTTCTCGAAGAAGCTGTTCAACCATCTAAAAGCGTTTGATATGGCTTTCTTTTACATCAATTATGGTTTTGTTTGAGAATTCATCATACTTTCTGGATCACCACCAAATTTTTTAGGCGGCCAAATATTGCTTGCAAGACTTAATCCCAAAAACTCAGTGTTATTATTGATCGGTGCTAATACGCAAGGCAACGCTATAACGATTATAAGCACTACATTCAAAATGAATAAAGAATTGTAAGGTTTGTATGTAGAAACATGGCGGAAGTTATGTTAAAAAAGCACGCACTTAGCAAAAGGTGATGATAAATTGTGGAAAAATGGTAAAACAGGAACTTGCTTCTAAAATAATTGCCGGTATCTAATCGGGTACAAAAGAGTTTCAAGACCTTTTGAACGCTATGCGTTGAACCGATGGTCGATAAGTCTAGGCTCTGAATTTAATCACTTTGAAAAAATCAATATTTTTGAGGCGTGGGCCGCTCTCTTTTAGGATTTGCTCAAAAACCCGAACTAACGTCCCACTTATCGGTTCCTCTTCCTCATAAAGGTCATCCGTGTCCGTGCCGCTTGTGCGGATAAGGCGATAAAACTAATTCCGATAGGGTTGCCCCACCTGAAAAGCAGGTGTAGATGAGAGCTACGGCACCTTTGATACTCTCATTTGAAACAATGGTAGCCGCCGATGCGGAATAGCAAGATTGATGGTCTTCATACCGCTTAAGGAGGAAATAGCTTACCGGAAACCACCGTGCTTTTTTGTTTCTCGGCAGACAATGGGTTTTGCAATAGCATTCAAAGGCTATATACATTCTGCCGTTTCTCGTATAGAGATGAATGTTTAGTCTAGTATACCAGATTCGGGTAGGATTTCCTTTGTTCTATCGAGATCATATTTTTAAAAAATTTCAGGTACTCCAGATGGCGCCTGCGACAGTTAAAGGTGGGGTAAAAAATCGTCTAACTATCAAATAGGCGTCGGCTTTTCCTGGTACGAGTCCGTACATCTGTAACATGGGAACTATCCCAGATAGCATCCATCTTCTTGTCCCACGGCCTCACCGGAACATGATCAACGATCTGGGAGGGCATACAAAGCCCTATGCTGAAATACGGCAAATTATGCGTATCCAATTCCGCAAAGAACTGGTCGTAATAGCCCTTCCCACGCCCTAATCTATTGCCATTTCTGTCAAAGGCAAGTCCGGGTGTTATAATGAGACAGGGAAAGTCTTTTGGTAGCAACATTTTTCGTGAAACCGGTTCCCGAATACCAAATATTCCGATATTCCATTGTCCATTCGGATCATGTTCAAATATTTGAAAAAAAATCAGCCTGTCATTGATGATTTTAGGGATAAAAACATTCTTTTTATCATAAAAGGCACACTCAAGAAGAGGCATAATATCTATCTCATACTTCATTGAGAGAAAAACCACAACGGTTCCATGCTGTTTCCAACACGAAAGACCACTTATACCACAGGCGGCAACACCTTCGGCATGGGTATTAGCAGGAGACGGCTTAAGATTCCGCATCTTTTGCCGCATTATTGAACGATCTGTTAGATACGCCGTGTGCCTCCTGTCTTAAGACCGCTTTCGTACAACTTCCCGCACGCCAAAAACATCGGTAATTTTGTACCAGCAAGGATAATTTCCGAATCTTCCGCCATATCGATCATATCACGGCTTGGAATCTTGCCCCGTACGAAAATAATACAGTGAATATCCAGCAATTCCGCAGTTCTGATAACCTGCGGATTTACCAATCCCGTCAAAAGAATAACCCGCTCCTTTACAAAAGCCATCACGTCACTCATAAGATCGGCTCCACAGGCGGATGCTACTTCTATGCTGGACTTATCTTTACCGGAAAAAAATTGTCCTTCGAGTATCGCTACAGCGTCAGCTACGGTCATATTTCCTCCCATCACCTTACTCTACCATAAAAAAAAATTTGATTCAATGGGCAAACAGGAAAATACTATACGCCTTCTTTAACTATTTCAATTTTGATGCCATCATTCAAATCGGGTTCATCCTTAGGAGGAACAACAATCTTGAGAACGCCATTTTTGAACACAGCTTTTACATTTTCCTGGGCATATTTATCCTGCGGAACAAAGTACTTCTGTTTCTCAATATTTTTAAACTTTAACCTGCGTTTAAAGTACCGATAATTATCACCGTTCGCGCCGTTATTCGAATCAACGCTTTCTGCGGTATCATCTCCGATTTTAGCGGAAAAAACCATGTAATCACCCTGGAAAGAAAGGCTTATGTTTTTTTCATCAAAACCCGCAAGGGCAAATTCAAACACCATACTCCGATCTCCCATCATGTAAACGTTCATAGGTGGATATGAATAGTTTGCGTAATAGTCAATGTTTTCATCAAACGGCCAACGCGGATTACTGTTCCGCCCGAAATGCTCATTGTCGAAGCCGTTAAAATTCCTACTGAATTCATCGTGTAAGTTACGAGCGGCTTCAAAAATCTCGTCAAATACGGTACCCATATCTGTATATCCTCTTGTACTTTTCATACAACTCTCCTTTGCGCCTTACGTTATAATGCCGTATACGCTACGTGTGCCGACTTCATGTCCGGCTAAATTAACCCTCTCAAGAGCGGTCTTTGAGGCTTTTACCTCTATATTGTAATATAGCACAATATTGAAGTATAAACAAGAGTTATTTTAATCATCACCTATTTTTTGAATGAATCATAGAATCTTGATGATGTGGGGGTACCCATTACTGGGAAAGCGCTTCCGGAGCGCATACACGGCGAATCCCGCAACACATAAGCCCGCAACACCTGCCGCGGCCTTTGCACCATCTCTCGATAAAGGAAAAAAAATACTGGTAAGCATGAAGCCGACGGTAAAACCAACAAGCAACGGAAGCAATGACAAACACATCTGCTTCATAAGCGGATTCTTCGCTATTTCGGTTTCCACAATCTGCCCGGGAGAAACTTCCCGCCCCGTTCGGTTTTCCGTAGCAACGAGTTGGAATTTTCGGCTGCATTTCTGCGACATACAGCCGAAACAACCGACCTGTTCAGGCAGGATGAACACTGTCTTTCCTTCAATATTATAGATTCTGCCCTTCATGCTCTTCTCATCCTTTAATGGGAAGGTGTACCCGTTCTATGGAAACCGCTTCTCCATTCCTTTCCACATCCAGCAAAACACCCTGTAATTCCGGTTTTGCCCACGCTTCTTTTGTCCATCTGGGAATACCGGCGAGGTACTCTTGAATAGAGGCTTGTGGATCGGTACCACCCACAGAATCGGTACTGCCTGTCCGCCCCGCATCGGTAATAACCGCCGTGCCTTTCGGCAGCACGATTTCATCTGCGGTCTGAACGCGGGTATGGGAGCCTATGACCGCAGTACAAAGCCCATCCGCAACAGCAAAAAGAGAGTGCTTTTCCGCAGTTGCACCCACATGAAAATCAACGACCACAATGAGCGTTTCCTGATGGAGACGCTCCAAAAGCAGTGGCAGAGCGGCGACCGGATTATTGCCGTGCATACGCGGAAATCCACTCTGCCCTATAAGCATGGCAACCGCGATTTTTAGAGCGCCGGACCTGTAAATACGGGAGCCGTATCCGGGCGCTTCACTGTTTAGGTTATCGGGACGCAACACGTATGGCATTTTCTCAATATTTTCAACCAAGTCTTTTTTATAAAAGGCTCGCTCCCCCAAAGTAAGAACGTGTATGCCGAGCTTGTGGAGATACACCGCGTGATTCCGTCCTAGACCGCCGCCACCGGTCGTGCCTTCGGCATTCGCAATGACAAAGTCGATGTTTTTCTGTTTTTTCAGTTTCGGCAAACCCTGTTTTACGGCAAATATACCTGCCTTCCCCACTATTTCTGCAATGTACAAAATATTCATATTTATAAAACTCCCTGTTTCTATTGCTATCCCGCATCTAGACTTTTTATTAACCGCCCCATTTCGGACGCAGCTTGAAAATCGTTCAACTCCTCACACGTATCCCGTAAATTGTAAAGCGCATCATAGAAAAATGGGGACAAAGCCTCTTCAAAATAACACCGTGCATCTTCATACCGCTCTCGATTAAAACAAAGTACTCCAATATTATTCAGCGTTTCACTTTTTCGCTCTTCTTTAAGCGCGTGCATATAACAATACTCGGCTATTTCAAGCCGCCCTGTCTCATAGTAAATGAGTCCCAGTGCAGCCCATGCATCACTAAAACCGGAATATAGTTCAAGCGCTTTCTCAAAACAGCTAATTGCAGCCTCATAATTCCCGGTTTTCTGTTCGGCTAGTCCTTTATTCAAGAATAGAGCCGAATTATCTCTGTCAAGGGTAATGGCTTTGTCGAATATCGCTATGGCTTCAAAGGGTTTACCGGCTTGAGTTAAAGCAATGCCGATATTATTTAACGCTGATGAGGTCTCCATGAAAAGAAAGTATAACCTACGAAGCCATTCATCGCAAGAGAA
>JAITAN010000031.1 GCA_031284105.1 Treponema sp.
ACAATTAAAGCAGGGCGAGTTTTCCGCATTTCTGCACCAATTGTTGGATCTAAATTTATTAGCCAGATTTCACTTTGTTTCATAAAATTCCTCATAATCAAGACTTGTAAAATCTACTAAACTTTTGTCATGTTTGTAATCGTTGTATAAAACATCAGCGGCTTCTTTCATAATTATTTTTTGTTCTTCTTCACGAATAGAATGAATAATTTTCTCCACAATCAACATTCTCTGCGTCAAAGGTAATAGATCAATCTTTTGGATTATTTCCACAGTTTCCATTCTGTCCCCTATAATTCATATATTATGTATATAAAAATATACATAATATATTATAATATTATTTGGTACTTATAGTCAATAGATATTTTATCTTCTTTTTTACAATTTTTTTAGAAAAAATGTCGCATACCGTTCCGGCTGTATGCGGCATTTTGCCGGCCCGGATAAGAGCGTTGCGCTTCCATTCTCCCCATTGCAATTATTACAAAACGGTCTATACTATAGATATGTCATTAAATTGCGGTATTGTAGGACTCCCCAACGTGGGAAAATCCACCATATTTTCGGCGTTAAGCGCCTCGCCGGCGGAAGCCGCTAACTATCCATTCTGTACTATCGCTCCAAACACCGGTATTGTTACTATTGCCGACAGCCGGCTTAACGCATTAACGGAACTTTTTCATCCGCAAAGGACTATTCCCGCAAGCGTAGAGTTTGTTGATATTGCGGGGCTTGTACAAGGCGCGTCAAAAGGCGAAGGTCTCGGTAATCAATTCCTGTCCCATATCCGCGAGGTAGGCGTCATTGTACATGTTGTACGCTGTTTCGATGATCCCGATATTGTCCATGTGGCAAACGCAATCGATCCGGCGTCCGATATGGAGATCATCAACATAGAGCTTGCCCTTGCCGATCTTGAAACCCTTGCCAAGCGCAGGGAGCGGGCTGAACGCAGCCTCAAGGCGCAAGTGAAGCCGAGTCAGAAAACCGCGGAAACCGTACTTTCGGCGTTGCATAAGATCGAACCATTCCTTGAGAACGGCAAGACGGCGCGTGCCGTGGAACTTACCGATGATGAAAAAGCCGCGGTGTACGACTGCCGCTTTATTACCATGAAGCCGCAATTATACGTGTGCAATGTTGACGAAGGCGGGATGCGCGCCTTTTCATCGGGAGAGGCGAACGCATATATAAAAACAGTTATGAACCGCGCCGAAAAGGAAGGTTCTGAAGCCGTTGTTATCTGCGGAAAATTTGAGGCGGAACTTGCCGATATTGATGAGGCTGAAGAAAAGCAGGCTTTTCTTAGAGAACTCGGCTTAAAGGAATCCGGTCTTTCCGCGCTGACGCATGCCGCATACCGCCTCCTTGGTTTGCGGACATTCTTTACCGCAGGAGCGGACGAATGCCGCGCATGGACGATTCACGCCGGAGATACCGCTCCACAAGCGGCAGGCGTCATTCATACGGATTTTGAGAAAGGATTCATCAAAGCGGAGGTGTACTCGTACGGAGATATTGTGCACTATGGGACGGAAGCAAAGATTAAGGAAGCAGGTAAGTACCGTGTTGAAGGAAAAGAGTACGTGGTACGTGACGGAGATGTGATATTTTTTAAGTTTAATGTGTGAAGGGTACATGCGGGGTAACTATGGATACCAATGGATCGAATAACGGCTTTTTTGTACGACAAGGGATCTTCATAGCGTCTGCGGCGTTACAGAAGTATTCTTTATTCGGCGGGCTTTCGGATGAACAAATAGAACGGCTGCTTCCATATCTGGAATATAGCGCTTTTCCGGCAGGAGCCATCATTATGCACGAAGGGGTCTACAACGACCGCGTCTATTTTATACTTGAAGGAACGGTTGAAGTAAGAGAAAATAACGTTGAACTGATAGAAATGCACACAGGCGACTCTTTCGGTGAAATGGAGCTTATTGAAATTATCCCTGTTGTGGCTACGATAAAAGCGCTGGACGACGTGGTAACTTTATCACTTTCCAATAAGAAACTGCACGAACTATACAAGAACGACATTGCCGCGTTTGCAATGATAATCATGAATCTTGCGCGGGAGCTTTCCAGACGGCTCAGGCGTATGAATACGATAGTGGTGGGCGAACATGCGGAATAAATTTACCGAAGAATTGGCTATATGCGGATTTAACGCGGTAATGGCCGTTGGAGAATTCCATCCTGAGACCATTAACCGCCTCTTTTTACGGCAGGATCGTTTTTCCTCCTTTACTAAAGTATGCAAAGGGTTGGCGGAGCGTAAACGTCCCTATAAAATCTGTGAAGATGAGGAGCTTGAACGTATCTGCAAAAGCAGCCATCATCAAGGGATGGTTGCCATGATTGAGCAGCCGGTTATTGCGGGTTTAACCAAAGACGATCTCGAACAGTGGGATGCGGAGGGCTTAACCGGTCTTGTGCTTCACTCGGTGGGCAACGATCACAATTTTGGCGCAATGGCGCGTTCAGCAGCCTTTTTCGGCGCGCATTTCATCGTTATCTCCGATGGGGACGCGGACGCCCAGCTTACCACGGCCGCCTACCGTGTGGCGGAAGGCGGCATGGAGCACGTCGTTGTCCGCAGCATCCACGATACGGCTGCCTTTTTACAGGACGCTTCACGGCGGCTCATCACCATCGGTACGGAACCGCGCGCCCGCTGGCGTATAGGCGACCTTGATGCAATCGTGCGGGAGCAATTGAAGCATATCCGTAGACGTTCCCGCGGATGCCCCGGGTTCGCCCTTGTCATCGGCAATGAAGAAACGGGGCTGCCGGATGAGATTAAACGGCAGTGTTCTACCCTCGTGCGGGTTCCCGGCGCGGGCAACATGGAGAGCCTCAATGCGGCTCATGCCGCAACGCTGTTTCTGCATGCGGTGTTTGAATATTTCTAAATATGTGTGAATGTTGATCCGGTTTCAAAACCGATAGCTTATCGAGAAAATTGAGAAAATTGAGAAAACGACTCTCAATATATGTGATATTTATGGTAGAAATGCGTTTAATTGATATCGGTACAAATCTTACCCATGCGTCGTTTGATAAGGACAGGGGGCAAGTACTGCGGGATGCGGAAAGCGCGGGTGTTTCTCCGCTCATCATCACCGGAACAAATGTGGAGGAAAGCGGACATGCCCAGAAATATGCGGCGTCCTGCAATACGGCGGCGGTGAAAAAATGTTTTTCTACTGCGGGCGTGCATCCGCATGATGCGAAAACCTGCAATGAAAACACGATTGCGGAACTGAGCGTACTGGCGCATCGTCCGGACGTGGTTGCCATAGGAGAGTGCGGGCTTGATTACAACCGCGATTTTTCCCCGCGGGATGAACAGCGGAGATGGTTTGAAAAACAAGTTGAACTTGCCGCAGCATTAGAGATGCCGCTCTTCCTTCATGAACGCGATGCGTTTGACGATTTTTATCGTATTCTAAAAAAAACGGAAAAGGCGCCATGGATAAAGAAGGCGGTGCATTGTTTTACCGGGACCGGACGGGAACTTGACGCCTATCTTTCGCTGGATTGCTACATCGGCATAACGGGCTGGATATGCGATGAGCGCCGGGGCGTGCATTTGCTTCCGTTACTTACCCGGATCCCTGCGGGCCGGCTTTTACTTGAAACAGACGCGCCCTACCTATTGCCCCGTACTCTGGGGAAAGAACGCCGGTCAAGACGCAATGAGCCGAAATATCTTGTGCATATCGCGCGGTATATTGCGGATATTCTGGGAAAAGATCCTGCGCTGCTGGCGCACGAGACGTTCCGTAATACCTGCGACTTTTTTGGTATTTTGCAATAACCGTCCGGGTGATCCCTGAAAATAAACTTTTGATCCTTTCCTTTCCTCGAAGATAAAGTTTTGATCCTTGAAGATAAAGATGTGATCCTTGAGGATTAACTTCTGATCCTTGAAGATAAAGATTTGATCCTCGAAGATAAAGATTTAATCCTTGAGGATTAAGATTTGATCCTCGAAGATAAAGATTTGATCCTCGAGGATAAGGATTTGATCCTCGAAGATAAAGATTTGATCCTTGAACTTCCCCTGCTTGAAAGAACAGGAAATTAAGCCTATGATCAAAGAAATTTTCCCCCGCGGACTTGAACGGGCTCTCGTCTGACTTAAAAATTTCCCCTGCGGGCTTGAACGGACTCCCGTCTGACTTAAAATTTTCCCCTGCGGACTTGAACGGACTCCCGTCTGACTTAAAAGTTTCCCCTGTGGACTTGAACGGAATCCCGTTTGACTTAAAAGTTTCCCCTGCGGACTTGAACGGGATCCCGTTTGACTTGATCGGGTGCGGTTAGGTCAGACCTCTGACAGGGCCGGTAGACTTAAAGGTTTCCCCAAATCGCCGCACAAGAGCATTGCTTTTGCTTTCAGGATGGTATGTGAATTACTTTCGCAGAGCATGAACATAGTAAGCGGGCCGCGGCGTTTTCCGCAAGTTCTTTCCCGCCTACTTTTTTCTACTAGGTTTTTAATACCCTCCCCAGACGGTATGCCGGCAAACACGCTAATATGCGGCACAAAGTCCCCCGAACTACCCGGCCATTCCTAAAATAAGGAGACACCGGAGGGTTTACCGTTTTTCTCTCGTATTTCCGGTACGCCGCTGCCGGCGCGCCCAACAGCCCGTCCGCGGCGAAATGCAACCATTGACATTAAAGCGCTTTTCATATTCAATAGTCGATATGAAGATCAGTATGAGACCATATCCGGCGCTTCTGAAACGCGCGAAAACACTTGAAATAAGCAAGCGCGAACGCATTTTCTACTACGATTCAGTCCCTGCCGATGCCGCTAAACCGCTTGTTTTGCTGATACACGGCTTGGGAGATGACGCCGATTCATGGCGCCGTCTTATCCCTCTTCTGGACGACATGTACCGGACGCTTGCGCTCGATCTGCCCGGCTTCGGACGCTCGAAGACGGGCCGCAGTATAACCATCGGCAGGCATATCAAAGCCGTTGTCTCCCTCCTCGAAATGCACGGCCCCGCGATGCTTGCCGGCAGCTCTCTTGGCGGCGTGATCGCCCAAGCCGTTGCCGCGGTGAAACCGGAACTGGTTACAGCCCTCATACTCATTGACGGGGGTATGCCCCTTGCGAATGTACCCGGCGGAACGTTTAACCTATTGGGCAAGGCCCTGCCGTTTTACGGCGCGTATTGGTACCGCCGGTTCCGCAAGAACCACGCCGCGGCCTATCGGTCCCTTTTCGCCTATTACCATAACCTCGAAGGACTGCCGGAAGAAGAGCGCGCCTTTCTGCAAAAGCGCGTCATTGAGCGGGTGGAAAGCGCGGAGCAGGAAAAGGCGTATTTCGGTACCATGCGGAGCATGATATGGTATACCATGACCAAAACCGCGTCCGCCGCAAAGGCTCTGGCTAAGTACAAAGGCAGGGTAGCCTTTGTGTGGGGAGAAAACGACAAGATTCTACCCGCAAAAACCGCGGATGGTATCCGCTCAATACGGCCCGAAGCGCCTTTCTTCTTGGTTCCCAATGCGGGGCATTTGCCCCATCAGGAAAATCCTGCGGCCGTTGCAGCGGCGGTCGCCGCGGCGGTTGCGCAGCCAACAGCGGAATGTGTATAATACGGTCCATGCGCCCTTTTCGTCATTTCTATCAGAACGGGATCCGTTTCTCTTGTACCCGCTGTTCCGCGTGCTGCCGTTATGAAAGCGGTTTTGTGTTTCTCTCTGATGATGATCTCATGCGGCTCGTCAATGCCCTGAATCTCCCGCGGCATGAGATGGAATCGCTCTACTGTACGTGGGTTCCATCAGGAACGATAGACCGTTTATCTCTCAAAGAAAAGCCCAATCTCGACTGTATCTTCTGGGACAACGGTTGTTCCGTATACGAAAGCAGACCCTTGCAGTGCAGAACGTTTCCTTTCTGGGATTCGATACTCGCGAGCGCCGGCGCATGGGAACGAGTTGCAAAAGACTGTCCGGGCATGGGGCAAGGGACGTTTTACTCTTTTGATGAAATCGAGAACATGGCGAAACAGGGAAACGCGCGGACGCTTATTCAAAGAAGGCGAAATACAGGTCGCGCTCTATGATAGGCGAACCCATTGTTTCTTTAACAGAGCAGGAAATGAGAGCCTTGTTTATAAGGCTCAAGGGGATAGAATTGGGGGTTCCGTCTGCATCCGGCGGACTTTCACCGGTGGAACAGGCGTTTCTGATGAAAATTGAAAAATCATTGTACCGGAATCTTTCTATTCACGAAGCGGAACGTTTGCTGCATGAAATTACAAGAGATGCGGGTAAGCAGATAAGGTAATGCGGATAAATATCATAAAACTCATCATAGTTATTGTTATCCTTATGGGTATTCTTGCCGTTCTTGCGGGAGTAGTCATCATGGTAGTTGCGGGAGAACTCAACAAAGCGCCCGCAGCCGCTCAAGGCGAGGCGGTTTTCGAGGTGAAGCCCGGGGAGTCCCTCCGTTCCGTAGGGAGAAGGCTTGAGAATGAAGGCGTCATCAAAAGCAGGTATTTCTGGTACGTGGTGAACAAAATAGATAAAGATGTTATAAAAGCCGGTACCTATACGATACCGCTTCCCGCAACCCAGTTTGAAATACACAACATTCTGGAGACCGGACAGCAAGCCCTTATAAAAGTTACTATTCCCGAAGGAGAAACGCTTGCCGAAACCGCGTTGCTGTTTGATGAAGCCGGTATCTGCACGGAAGAAGCCTTTTTGAAAGCCGCCTCGGACAAGGAAATACTGGAAACGTTCCACATTCCTGCCGAAACGTTGGAAGGCTATCTCTTCCCCGATACCTATCTTTTTCAAGAAAACTATGAGGCGGAAAAGGTAGTGCGCGTCATGGCCGGTACTTTTTTCAAACGGCTCTCTGAAATTACCGATGTTGATTCCCTTACGCCCGAAGAACTGTTTGAAAAGGTAACGCTCGCTTCCATTGTGGAGCGCGAGTACCGCATTGCGGACGAAGCGCCGCTCATGGCAGGGGTGTTTTACAACCGCCTCAATATCAACATGGCACTGCAATCGTGCGCCACAGTCGAATATATCATCACCGAGATTCAGCATAAACCGCATCCGGAAGTCATCAGTATCAGGGATACCGAAATTAACAATCCGTACAATACCTACATAAACAGAGAGCTGCCGCCCGGACCCATTGCCGCGCCGGGGTTAACCGCGCTTTCTGCGGTCTTCAATCCAACCCCAAGCGATTATCTCTATTTCAGGCTCATCGATCCGGATGCGGGCAAGCATTATTTCTCAACGACATTTGATGATCATATCAAGGCGGGAAAGCTGTACGTGAAAAGAAAATAAAAAAAGACTTGACGCCCTTGACAATACCATATACACTGATATTTATATATAGAATAACCCCGGGGCTTACATAATGGTAATCTTTGGGGATGAGGAGGCTGTAATGGCTAAAGTAGAATTGAAAGGTATCGGTAAAGTCTATGACGGCGGCGTGCGTGCGGTAGATAATGCCAATATCGTGATCGAGGACAAAGAATTTGTCGTTTTTGTCGGTCCTTCAGGATGTGGAAAATCAACAACGCTCCGCATGATTGCAGGTTTGGAAGACATCTCCGAAGGCGAGCTGTACATCGACAGCGAGCTTATGAATCAGGTGCCGCCCAAAGATAGGAATATCGCTATGGTGTTCCAGAATTACGCTTTGTATCCGCATATGACGGTATATGAAAACATGGCGTTCGGACTTCGTATTAAGAAAGTACCCAAGGATGAAATCGACCGCCGCGTACGCGAAGCCGCGAGAACATTGGATATTGAACAATTTCTGGAACGCAAACCCAAGGCATTGTCGGGCGGTCAGCGTCAGCGCGTTGCGGTAGGACGCGCCATTGTCCGTAACCCCAAGGTATTTCTCTTTGACGAACCGTTGTCAAACCTTGATGCAAAACTTCGCGTAACCATGCGTAAAGAACTTTCCGAACTCCATCTTAAACTCAACGCCACCATGATCTACGTTACCCACGACCAGGTGGAAGCCATGACTATGGCGAGTAAGATCGTTGTTATGAAAGACGGCAAGGTGCAGCAGATCGGCGCGCCGTTGCAGTTGTACTACGAACCGGTCAACAAGTTTGTCGCAGGCTTCATAGGCTCTCCGCCCATGAACTTCCTGTCCGTTAAAGTGGCGGATAAAGGCGGCTCTATTGTACTTCAAGAAGAAACCTTTGAAATCAAACCCGCGCAGAATCATGTCGATGCTCTCAAGAAATACATCGGCAAAGAGGTTTTCTTTGGCATCCGCCCGGAAGATCTGCTTTTCTGTGAGAATCCCGCTGCCGAGAACAACCTAGCGCTCAAGATCAGCGTGATTGAACCGCTCGGCGCGGACATTCACCTGTGGCTCACAAGCGGCGATCAGCCGCTCGTTGCCCGTACCGAAGCTCATTACGTCTTCAAAGTCGGCGATACGGTCAACTTTACCCCGCGTCTGGACAAAGCCCGGTACTTCGACAAGGAAACCGAGTTCTCTATTCTTGCGGCCGAATGAGGAAGCAGCGCGGAACCGGTTTTAATAAAAAGCCCCCGCCGCAGAGTGTGCAAGCAAGCTTGCGGCGGGTCGCCGCGCTTCAGGTAAGCGCGCGGATTGCAAGAAAGAAATAAACAAATAAGGAGATTATGAAATGACATTTGCCGAAAGAATGAAGGAGTTTGCGTCAAGGGCCGGCGATGCGGTGCAGGATTTTGCATCCAAAGCCGGCGATACGGCGCAAGACATAGGGGCCAAAGGGCTGCAAGCGTCAAAAGAATTGATTAGTAAAGCCGGCGATACGGCGCAAGACATAGGGGCCAAAGGGCTGCAAGCGTCAAAAGAATTGATCAGTAAAGTGGGAGATACGGCCCAGGATATTGGAGAGAAAGGGAAACTGACCCTTGAAATTAAAAGACTCGAATTCAAGGCGCAGAAACTCACGACCCAGTTGGGAGCGGAAGTATATACCGCGCTTGTTGAACAGAAACTTTCCGCCGTAAGTTCCTCAACGCCCGCGATACAGGATATTATCCAAGAGATCACTACGCTCCAACACGAGATAGACAAGAAAGAAGCGGAATTGAAAGATTGAAAAAGCAATAGGCCGCGCTTCAGGGCCGCGTAGATTGCAACACATAAACGCATACTAACAAAAAGCCCCGCCATAGGCGGGGCGTACTATTTTTAGATGGAGGCTTCGGCGTTAGTTCTACTCT